>DASSNZ010000393.1:0-14655 GCA_035701135.1 Verrucomicrobiia bacterium | reverse complement strand
ATAATGACAAAATGGTTTTTGTCGGTCATTCGAGCCTTTGATTTCATGGCCTGAATAGAACAATGAAAGGGGAAAAAAAGCAAAGCTGTTTGGCCTCAAACGTTTGTACAGGACACACGCCGATCCGGCGAAAACCGAATCGGCGTGCGGTGCGAATTGCAGGGTCAGGCTTTACGGCGGCGCAGGAAAACCAGTCCGCTCATAACACCTGATAACACCAATGCGATGCTCGATGGTTCGGGAACCATGCTAAGTTGGACATTGTCAATGACGAGTTGGTCGCCGGTAGATGGTTCGCCGTAATCACCGGAATCCATTTGCCAAGCGATTTGCCATGTCTTACCGAGTGTATCAAGCCCCGCATCCGTGGGAATAAGCGTCCCAAGGTTGATGTCAAAATGTTCGAATGTATCCGCGTTGGCCAATAGAATATCGGAGCTTGTTTTAGACTCGGTCGGCCCGGTTCCGCCGAATCCCGGATCAGGCCATGTTTGCGCTATGAACAAAAAGCCACCGTTGGCTTTGTTGACCTTCGCGTCAAAAGAGATTGTATAATCACTCAAATTCATGCTGGTGTTTCCAGAAACGTTGCCGTTTTGATATTGAAAAGCCACTCCGCCGAAACCCTGGGAATTATCAAAATCGCTCTGAATCAATACGCCTCGCGAACCGCCAACACCCACGCCGTCTGCATAAGTTATCGAGTTATTGACAACATCTCCGAATGTATATCCATTCGGCGTTCCGGTTGCCGAATTGAAGTTCTCGCTGAAAAGGACTGTTTGGGCATTTGCGACCACAGTTCCCGCGCACATGAAAACGGCGCCACAAAGGATTTTTACAAGACGTTTGTTCATAGTTTTTTCAGGGTTGGATTTATTTAGCCATAGCATGAACTGGAACGCCAGAAGTTTTTTTGTCGTTAAAGCTAAGGACAAAGCTCTTTTTGAGAAGGTGAGAAACTACGTCGGATTAGTGCACCGCATCGCCCAGCGATTTCACGAAATCGCCCACGCGCCTCACAAGATCAGCAGATTTTCCGTGCTCCGCGATTTGGTTCACAATGGCGCTGCCCACGACAATCGCATCCGCGTTTTGCGCGACGGCTCGCGCCTGTTCCGGCGTGGAAATGCCGAAACCGACGGCAATCGGCAAATTTGTGTGAGCGCGGATTTTCGCCGTCATTTCGCCGATTGTATCTGAAATTTTCCGCTGCATTCCCGTTACGCCTTCGCGCGAAACGTAATAAATAAATCCCGCGCCGCGCTTGACGATGAGTTCGATGCGTTCATCAGGCGTTGTGGGCGCGACCAAATAAATATTGCACAACCCGGACTTGCCCATCAGCGATTCGTAATTGTCGCTTTCTTCCGGTGGCAAATCGAGCACGAGCAAACCGTCCACGCCTGCCGCCGCCGCGTCGCGAATGAACCGTTCCAAACCGACCTTGTGAATCAGATTGAAGTAAATGTAGAGAACGATCGGAATCTGAGATTCGCGCCGGATTGCAGCGATGGTTTTCAGGACGTTCGGAGGCGTTGCGCCGGATTCCAGACCGCGCTGCGCGGCGAGTTGGTTGACCAATCCATCCGCCAACGGGTCGCTGAACGGAACGCCGAGTTCCAGGATGTCCACGCCTGATTTGTCGAACGCGAGCGCGAGTTGCCGCGTGGCATCCAGGTTTGGATCACCCGCGCCGATATAAACAACAAAACCTTTTTTGCCTTCGCGTTTGAGCGCGGAAAATTTTTCAACAATGCGGTTCATGCGCGACGAGTTTCAGGTTCCAGTCGCCCGGATTCAAGTCTCGTTTCGCCCGCACCCTCCGGAAGGACGAGTTACACGAGTCCCAAATTTTTAATCCGGAATTTTTTAATTGGAAAACTTTAGGGACTCGTGAAACTCGTCCCTCCGAATTATGTCAGGCCGGCTCGTGCCATTGCAGAACGTTAAGTTCGCCTTGATATGGCCAATTCTGCCAGCGCGTTGCCAACCCGGCTTTCACCGGGTTTTCAAGTTGATATAACCATTTTTGGCTGTAGCTTTCGCCGCCTCGAAGTTGGCGATCAAAAAAATCCTTTTGCCAAATTGGTTTCTCGGTTGAATTTGGCCACTGGCGGGTTGCATCGGCACGCCAGAATTCCATCCAACGTTTCAAAGGCGTGATTGGCGTTTTACGCGGAGCGCAGAAAAAGTGAACATGATCAGGCATGATGACATACCGGCCTACAATCCAATGGTCCGCTTTTCGCCATGCCGACAACAAAATGGAATGAATTTCTGGCCGCGCCAGAATGGGGCGGCGACGCGCCACATTGCAACTGATAAATTGAATAATGGATTGGTTGGGAAATTCCATCGCGGGAAAGTGCGGAAGACTTTTGCGTCCCGGATATTGAGCGGGCCGATTCATTTCGGAATAAATTTAATCGGAAGGACGAGTTACACGAGTCCCAAATTTAAGTCAGTTTCAACTTGGAAAATTCGACTCGGAAATCTTTTTGGGAACTCGTGAAACTCGTCCTTCCGAATTGGAACGGGCGGAAAGTGCTAGGCGCAATCCTTCCAGCGTCAGGTTGGGTTCGACGGCGGAAATTTCCTGCAATTTCGACGCAATCAATTTCGCGCAGCCTCCGGTCGCTACGACAGGCAAACGCTTCGCCCGCAACTCGCGTTTCAATTCGGCAATCAACCCGCGAACCAATCCGCGATAGCCGTGCACCGCGCCAACGAGCATTGCCTGTTCGGTGCTTTTGCCAATCGAACTGTTGATTTCCCGGATTTTTATTCGCGGCAGCAATGCGGTTTTTTCGTGAAGATAATCCGTCATTGCGGCCAGCCCGGGCGCGATGATGCCGCCGGTGTAATCGCCCGCGCGATTTACAACATCGAATGTCACGGCCGTTCCAAAATCCACGACAACCACCGGCGCGCCGAAGCGATGCCGTGCGGCAATCGCATTTGCAAGCCGGTCCGGCCCGATGCTGTTGGGCTTTGGATAATCAATGCCGACGCCGCGAACGGTTTTGGGCGTGAGTTCCAGCGCGTCCACTTCCCATAATTCCCATGCGGCCTTCAACGCGAGCGGCGTGGCGCGCGGCACGACACTGCACAAAGCCGCGCCGTCCAAAGCGTCTCGATCTACAAAATCCAAAAGCGCGGATTTCATTTTTCCATTGAACCACGCCTGGCTGGGCACATCCGTCTGGCGAACAATGCGTTTTGTGTTCGCAATTCCGAGATGCGTATTTGTGTTTCCGATGTCGAGAAGGAGGAGCATGGGAAGGTGAGTTGGAAAAGTTAAATGGGTTTAAGGGTGAACGTCGCGAGCAAATTTATTTAACCTGTTTAACGAGTTACTCATTGAACGTTCTCTCATTTCTCCACCGTCACATCGCCGCCGGTGATTGTCTCCAGATGGCCGTGTTCCGTGCGGATGAGCAATTCGCCATCCACGCCGAGCGATTCGGCGCGGCCGTGGATTTTCCGGTGTCCTTGCAGAATGGTCACGTTGCGGCCGAGCGTTGTGCATTGCGATTCCCATTCGTCCGCGACGGCGGAAAAATGTCCGTTTCGAATGCGGGAATACTCGCGATCCAATTCACGCAAAATCGCGACGGCGAGTTCGGCGCGTGAAACGACGCGGCCCGTTTCCGCTTTCAACGAGGTCGCGGCGCTCCGGAATTCGGCGGGAAATTCATTCGCGCCGAGATTCACGTCCACGCCAATTCCGAGGATAAGATATTTGATGTGGTCCAGTTCGGCGTTCAGTTCGGTGAGAATTCCGGCGACTTTTTTTCCGCAAATCAAAATATCGTTCGGCCATTTGATTTCCGGTCGTAATTCAGTCGCGGAACGAATCGCCCGGGCGAGCGCGGTGGCGGTGGCGACGGTGAATCGGGTCGCTTGCGGCGGACGCAAATCCGGTCGAACAAGAACGGAAAACCACAATCCTTTTCCGGCTGGCGACATCCATTTGCGCCCGAGCCGTCCGCGTCCTTTTGTTTGCGATTCGGCGAAAACAACCGCGCCTTCTTTGACTCCGTCACGCGCGAGTTTTTCAATCACGTCGTTTGTCGAAGTCGTTTCCTGAAAAACGCGAATGTCGCGGCCAATGATTTTCGTTCCGCCCAGGCGCGCAAGCAAATCGTCCGCGTGCAAAACATCCGGCGCGCTGACGAGCCGATAACCGAAATGCGGGCTGGCCTCGATGTCGTAACCGAGTTTGCGCAATTCCTCGATCCTCGCCCAGATTGCCGCGCGGCTCACGCCGAGTTTCTGCGAAAGCTCGGCGCCGGAAACCGAACCTTCGCCTGCCGTTCGCAATGCGGAAAGAATTTGTGTGTCAGTTGTCATTCGTCAACCACAGACATGCCGGGCGAACGCAGATGTGAAGTAGTCTTGCGTTTTTGGTTCTCAGTGTCTTTGCGTAAAAATTTTTCCGCATGGTTTCGCTAAGATTCAAAATCCAATCCGACATCCACCGCGCGCGCCGAATGCGTGAGCGCGCCGACGGAAATAAAATCCACGCCGGTTTCAGCAATCGCCCGAACGCTCGTCAAAGTCACGCCGCCGCTGGCCTCGGTTTGCGCGCGGCCTCTGCATTTCTGAACCGCGAGGCGCAACTGGACGATGTTCATGTTGTCCAATAAAATCAAATCCGCGCCCGCCGCGAGCGCCTGGTCCACTTGATCCAATGTGTCCGTTTCAACTTCGATTTTGAGATTTGGAAACTTCGTTCGTGATTGCCGAACCGCCGCCGCGATTGCGTTTGGCGTGGCATCGCGCAACGCGGCGAGATGATTGTCCTTGATCAAAATCATGTCCCACAATCCCGAGCGATGATTTCGTCCGCCGCCGCAAGTGACAGCGTATTTTTCCAGCCGACGCCAGCCTGGCGTTGTTTTTCGCGTGTCGAGAATTTCCGCGGGCGTTCCGGAAATGGCGCCCACGAATTGCGCCGTCAAAGTCGCGACGCCGGAAAGCCGTTGAACAAAATTCAGCGCGACGCGCTCCGCCGTGAGAATGGCGCGGGCCGAACCGGAAATTTTCAAAAGCGCGTCACCCGCTTTTGCGTGCGCGCCGTCGCGAGCGGGCGCTTCGATCTGCATCGCGGGCGAAAGCTGGCGGAACGCGGTTTCCGCGAGAACAAGTCCCGCGGCGACGAGCGGTTCGCGCGCGCGCATGATCGCGGTGACGCCGGCATTTTCCGGCACAGTCGCGAGCGTTGTCACATCGCCGTTGCCGATGTCCTCGGCAAGCGCGAGCCGGACGACATTTTCAATTTCCTCGGGAGTCAACGGTTGCACACGCGCATGATTGCGGAAAAACCTTCGATGGCAAATCGAAACGTGATTCAGCGCGCGTGTTCTTCGATTCGTTTCGATGCGAAAAAGAAATTCGATTTTTGCGTGATCGGAAAGATTTTCCAGTTGTTTCCGCAATGGCTCGGCGGCATAGTGTGGCTTCCGCCGAAGCGATTCGGCGGAATGGTTCGGGGCGTAGCGTAGCCTGGCTAGCGCGCTTGCTTGGGGTGCAAGAGGTCGCGAGTTCAAATCTCGCCGCCCCGACCATTTTTATGCTTCGGCAACTTTTTATTCGTGAGAATTTCTGAGAAATTTCCAATCGTCAAAACCTGGAATAAGCTATTCCATGACGACGCGCGTTTCCGTGCAAAACGTAAAAATTAATTCACTGCTGAATTCACCGTTACGCCGGAATGAAGCCGCATTTTTCAAATTTCAAATTTCCGTTGAGCCGATGAGAAAGGGATTTGGGCGCGCTGAAAGAGTGGTGGTGCCCACGACAGGACTTGAACCTGTACGATGTTACTCACTAGAACCTGAATCTAGCGCGTCTGCCAATTCCGCCACGTGGGCAATGCGATTCGACTCCGTTTAATTACGCGCGGTTTCTTCCCGGAGCAAGTCAAATTCCGTTTCAAATTGAAACACGCCGAAAATCCCGCCGCCAAAAGCAGCACGTCAAATAAATTTCCCCGGATTCAAAATGCCGTGCGGATCCAGAGTGTCTTTTACGGCGCGATGCAGCGCGCGCAGTTCTTTGGACGCGGCGAGCGGCCACCACGGTTTTTTCGCCAGTCCGATTCCATGTTCCCCGGTGATGGAACCGCCCCATGCGAGAACCTTTCGAAAGAGTTCGTCCAGCGCGGCATCGGAGCGGCGGGCCACGCCGGATTTGGAATAATCCACCATGATATTCACGTGAATATTTCCGTCTCCAGCGTGACCGAAACACGCGACGGGAAGCTGATGTTTTTTTTGTAGTTCGACTGAAAATCGAAATAAATCTTCCAGCCGTCCGCGCGGAACCACAATGTCCTCGTTCAGTTTCGTCAATCCGGTATCGCGCAACGAATAGGAAAATTCGCGACGGATTTTCCAGATTTCCTCGCATTGCATCGCACCCAGTCCACGTTCGATGAACAGCGGTTTTTGTTTTCGAATAATTTTTTCCAGATCGCCGATTTCCCATTGCACGGATTTCTTTTGTCCGTCCAGTTCGACAATCAGATGCGCGCGGCAACCGCGAAGACGCTCGCTTTTGGTGCGGTTGTAAGCGGCGGCAAGCGTAAAGGCGTCGGCGACTTCGAGCGCGCACGGCAAAAATCCGGCTTTGAAAATCGCGTGCAAAGTTTGGATCGCGTCGCGCATGTTGCGAAATCCAATGGCAAGGCACGCGCGAAACGGCGGCAGCGGAATCAGTTTCAAAGTTGCTTCCGTGACGACGGCGAGCATTCCTTCCGAGCCGGGAAAAAAGCGCGCGAACTCGAATCCTGCTTTGTTTTTGTGCGTGCGTCCGCCGACGCGAACGATGTCGCCGTTGGCCAGAACGATTTCCAGGCCGAGAACGTAATCGCGCGTGACGCCGTATTTCAAACAACGCGGGCCGCCGGCATTGGTCGCGATGTTGCCGCCGATGGAACTGTCTTTTTTGCTCGCGGGATCGGGCGGATAAAACAGGCCAAGCTTTTCGGTTTCGTCCTGAAGTTTTTGCGTGATCACACCGGGTTGGACCACGGCGACGAAATCGTCCGCGTTGATTTCTTTGATTCGATTCATTCGTTCGAGCGAAAGGACAATTCCGCCGCGAACGGGAACGCAGCCGCCGACGTAGCCGTATCCTGCGCCACGCGGGGTGACGGGAATGTTGTGGCGATTTGCAAATCGCAGAAGTCTGGAAACGGATTGCGTGTTGCGCGGCAGAGCGACCGCGTCGGGCCGGCGCGTGGCGAACCATTTATCGCCGGCATATTTTTCGAGAATCGTTTTCTCGAACAGAATTTCGCCGGGGCCAAGAAGTTTTGCGAGTTTGGGAAGTTGTTTCAGCTTGGAGGAATTCATTCGGAATTCAAAATGGGTAAGTGTGCCGGCCTCGGATAAAATCGGAAACATCTTCGCATCCGGCTTTCATCGCCTGGGTTTTGCCAGGGCATCCCGAGAATTTTCCGCGCCTTGTGTTTTCCGCGAGGGCGCGAAAAACAGCGCCCGGGGCGGGCGCGCTCCCCGGTTAATTTTGAAATTGGAATTCATTCGGAGGACAAATCGTCGTCGGCGAGAAATTCGCGCGCTTCGGCGGCTTCGCTTTCCGGAACCTGCACGCGAATTCCGCCCGCCGCCATGGAATATCCGTCAATGCTCAGCGCGGAAAGTTCGTGCATGACGACGGCGTGAAACTGTGCGGCTTCAAGTCGCGAGCGGACGAGTTGCGCGTCAATCGGATTGAACGCGGTGAAAACGGTGGTCAAATTCATGTTAGGTTTTCCTTTGTTTCGCGGGCCGGGCTGCGCAAATCCGCGAAAATGATCACGCCCGCGCCGGTTTGCAGGCTGCTTTGCACCTGCGCCTCGACCTGCTGGCCAATCATATTTTGTGCGTGATTCACGACAACCATTGTGCCGTCGGGAAGATAACCCACGCCCTGGCCTTTGTCGCGTCCCTCTCGGACAATCCGCAGATTCAGCACTTCGCCCGGCAGCAAAACGACGCGAAGCGATTTCGCGAGATCGTGAAGGTTCACATGGCTGATGGATTGAAGCTCGGCGATTTTTCCGAGGTTGTAATCGTTGGTGAAAAGTTTCGCGCCGAGATTGCGCGCGAGCAGGATCAGCTTGGCATCCACGCCGGTTTCCTCCGGAAAATCGCCTTCGTGAATTTTCACTTCGTTGCGCGGATTGTGCTGAATGCGATTGAGCATTTCCAGTCCGCGCCGGCCGCGGGCGCGTTTGATCGGATCGTTGGAATCGGCGATCTGCTGAAGTTCGCCGAGCACAAAACGCGGAACGACGACGCGGCCTTCAAGAAAATTCGCCTCGATCAGGTCGGCGATTCGTCCGTCAATAATCACGCTGGTGTCCAGCAACAGGAGATTGTCGGGTTTATTTTGCGGAGCGAAACGGACGTAAGGAATGATGAGCGAGAAATCCTCCTTGTTGCTGCGCATCGCGAGAATCATTCCGATGTAACTGAATCCGAGGAACAGCCCGAGCCGGATGAGCCAGCGCGTGGGATGTTCCTCGACGTTTTCGAAAAGTCCCGAGTTGTCAATCAGCCATGCGACAATTGTGCCGAGAAACAATCCGAAGGTCGTTGCCGAAAACGCGCGCAACGAAAAACCCTTGAGCATTTCGTCAATCGCGATCATCAGCCAGCCGAAGCCGAAACCGATCAGCGCGCCTTCCCAGAGATAATCAATCATTTCGGGCCGCACCTGGCTGACGGCGACGCCGGCGCAGGTGCAGAGGCTGAGAAATAAAATGCGGATGACCCAGAGTTGCATAATTCAACGGGAATATTTCGGCGCTTTCAACGGTTCGGAAGCCGATGGCTCGTTGGTTCGCGGCGGTTTTTTGCTCCACAGAATTCCCCACAATCCGAGCCGGTTCAGATTGCTCGTGGTGATGGAAAGATTATTCACGATGTCTTCAACCTGCCCGGCGACATGGTCATTATGCAACAACGTTCCGGCCAATCCTTTTCCGGCCTGAACATCAGTGAGAATATTTTTCAGGACGACCGTTGAGGATTCGATATTGCTGACCGAAGCCGTGATTCCACTTTTGTTCGTCGCCAGAATTCCGTTGAGCGTTCCCGTGAAACGCGTGAGGTCGTCGGATGCGAACGCGATATTACTCACGGAACGGGAAAGTCCGGGGCTGTTGGTTGCGAACAGCGCGTTGATTCTGTCCATCGTATTCAACGCGCTCTCCGACGCGGCGCGCATGGATTCCACCGTGGACGACAAGTTGGTCAATGTTTCCTCATTCAGAACGAGGCGGCGCACGTCGGAAATGGCGTCGTTCAATTTCTTTGCCGCCTCATCCACGCGCTGAATAAATCCGGCCGCCGAGCGCGCCACTTCCTGCAAATTGAACGGTTCCTGGGCTGTCGCGGAATCTCCGTTTTGAAATGGCTCGCCGAGATTTTGAGTCGGACGAATCGCGACGTAGTTGTCTCCGAGGAAACCCGCCTGCGCGATGGTGAAACGCGCGTCCCGATGAATCAGGAATTTGTCGTAGATTTTCAGAACAATCGTGACGGTCTTTCCATCCGGAGCGAGGTGGATGTCCGAAACCGCGCCGACCTGCACGCCGGACATCAGAACTTTCGCGTTCCGCTGCAATCCGCCGACGTTTTCAGTCGTCAGATAGAGCGTGTAGGTGGGGCGAAACAGCGACGTGCCCTTGCTGAACTGCAAGAGCAGGGCGGCGATCAGCACCAGGCCGACCAGCACGAAAATGCCCACTTTCAATTCCAACCGTGACTTGCTCATATCAGAAAAAATCTTCCTTTGTTTCCGAAACGCCGTCAATGAATCGCCGCACGACCGGATCTTTCGATTCAAAAATTTCGTCCGGCTTTCCCGCCGCGTGAATTTTTCCGTTGTGCAACATCAGAATGCGATGCCCCACGCGGCGCGCGCTTCGCATGTCATGCGTCACTACCACTGAAGTCACTTTGAAACGGTCGCGCACGCGCACAATCAGCTTGTCAATGCTGTCCGAAGCAATCGGGTCCAGACCGGTCGTCGGCTCATCGTATAAAACAATTTCCGGCTGGTAAATAATCGCGCGCGCCAGCCCGACGCGTTTTTTCATTCCGCCGGAAAGCTCGGACGGATTTTTATTTTCGATTCCCGGCAAATCCACCAGTTCGAGAACGAAGCTGACTTTCTTCGCGATTTCTTCTGCGCTCAAATCGCGACGATGCCGGAAAGCGAACGCGACATTTTCCGCGACGGTCATGGAATCGAACAGCGCCGCGCCCTGGAACAGCATTCCGAATTTGCTGCGCACCTTGAGCAACTGGCGTTCGTTCATCGGCACAATATTTTCTCCGTCAATCAACACTTCGCCGGAATCAGGTTGCAGCAATCCGATCAAATGCTTGAGCAAAACGCTTTTGCCTCCGCCGCTGCGGCCGATGATCACCACGGATTCGCCGTGTTCAATCTGAAAATTGACGCCGTCCAGGACTGTGTGCGCCCCGAATTTTTTTTTCAAGTCGCGCACTTCGATCATAAGCCGCGCAACAACTGGCTCAACGACAACGTGAGAAAAAGATTCGTGATCAGAATTGTGATGGAGGAAAACACGACCGATTCAGTCGTCGCGCGGCCCACGCCTTCCGCGCCGTTGCCGCAGAACATTCCCTTGTAACAGCCGATCAGCGCCACGATGCCGCCGTAAATGAACGCTTTGATAATGCCCGCGAGCACGTCGCCAATGCCGGTGTATTTGATCATGTTCGCCCAGGAATACGTGGCGTCCATGCCGAGAAAATAAACCCCGATCACGTAACCCGAGCCAATCCCGAGCGCGATGGCTTCCGCCGTGAGCAGCGGCATGACAAACGTCGCCGCGAACAAACGCGGCGCGACGAGGTAATCCACCGGATGCGTTGCCAGCGTTCGCAGCGCGTCAATCTGTTCCGTCACGCGCATCGTTCCCAGTTCCGCAGCGATGGCCGCGCCGACCCGCCCGGCAACCATCAGTCCGGTCAATACCGGCCCGAGCTCGCTGCACATTGAAACGCTCACAACCGCGAGCGTCGCCGTGTCCATTTTGACCTTGTGAAATTGAAAATACGTTTGCGCGCAAAGCACCATTCCCGTGAACGCGCCCGTAATGAGCACGACCGACTGCGATTTCACGCCGATGAAATAAACCTGATAAAGCCAGTCGCGCCACGCGATTTTGAATCGGAGAAAAGAAGAGAACGCATCTCTGGCGAGAAGAGAAATCCGGCCAAGCCCTTCAAGCCACGATGCCACCCAGGTGTTGGCGAGGAAATTCATAGCCTCGCTGAAGCTAGCAAACGAAGTTGCCATTGGCTAGAGATGATTAAGTCAGAGACTAAGTAAATGCGGCCGCTAACGCTTTTTTGAATGCAACCGAAATGTATTCGACCGATGATGCTTTTACGTTTTGCGCGCTACCTGCTCTGCTGAATCTGCCGCGTGATTTCAAATGCCAGATCGAGCGCGCGTTTGGCGGATTCGCCGCTGACCATCGGAGTTTGCTGGGCGCGGACGCAGTTGACAAAATGTTGCAGTTCCAGCTTGAGCGGTTCTTCTTTCGCAATCGGCACCGGCTCGCGCACGATGCGTTTTCCGCCGAATTCACTGACGATTGCCGCGTCTTTTCCGACTCCCAGTTTTGCCGCGAGAACTTTCTTAAGAATGGAACTTTCCTCTTCGCCGTCGCGGGCAATACGGTAAATAAATCCTTCCTGCGCGCGGTAATCGAGAGAAATATAACTCGGCGTGTCGCCGCCGCTGAAAACGCGAATCTTGCGCATTCGCTCGGGACTGACACGGCTGACGGTGAGATTCGCGACGCAGCCGTTGGCAAATCGCAATCGCGCATTCGCGATGTCCTCGGATTTGCTCAACACCGGAATCCCCACCGCGTCCACGCTCGTCACCGGCGATTTCACAAAAGCCAGCGCCACGTCCAGATCATGAATCATCAGATCGAGCACGACGCCAATATCCGTCGAGCGCGACGGGTAGGGCGAAAGCCGGTGCGTCTCGATGAATCGCGGTTCGGGCGCGGCGGATTCCAGGTATTTGAAAATGGGATTGAACCGCTCAACGTGGCCGACCTGCAGCACGCGATTTTTTTGCTGCGCGTTCCGCACCAGTTCCGCGGCCTGCGCGGTATTTTCGGTCATTGGTTTTTCGACGAGAACGTGCCTGCCCTGATCTAGCAATGTTTTGGCGAGATCGAAATGCGTGATTGTTGGAGTCACGATGCTCGCGGCATCGCACGCGGCGACGGTTTCCGCGACGGACTCGAATGCGCGAACCTGAAATTTCTGCGCGAATTTCCGCGCAGTCTCCGCTGAAATATCATAAACACCGGCGAACTCGACCTGTCCCGCGGCGGCCAGTTCGGAATAAATGCGCGCGTGTTCCTTGCCGAGCGAACCCACGCCGAAAACCGCGACACGAACCTGAGAATGTGAAGCTGTCACCCGCGCAGCTTGCCATTGCGCATCGTTGACTGAAAGCGGAATTCTCCCGGGAAACCGAACATTGAACTCAAAACGTTAAACGACATGACGGGAAATTTACTCGATTCGATGATTCGATTTTCGGTGTTCGATGTTTTTTTTAGAAGGAAATCCGTGTAAAACGGATTACATTTCACCGGATTTGGTGCCGTCGTTTTGCCGCGTTGGAACGTTCCTCTTGACGAGGCGTGCCGAAGTCGGATTAGCTGTGAGCGTCACGTTTATGTTCATCGTCCCACGGACATAAACGTTTTTCGCGGGCCAGTTTAGCTCAGTGGTAGAGCAACGGTTTTGTAAACCGTCGGTCGTCGGTTCAAATCCGACAACTGGCTCCATTTTGTAAGTGGCTGTTTCAATAGAATTCCTGTTGAATTTACGGTTCAGATTTTTCTTCCGAAAAACTGTAAGCTGGTTGTCATTCCGCAAACGTCTTTTCCGAATCGGACATTTCCGGCAAAAGCAATTCGTCCAATCGCGCGAGGTGAATCACGTTTTGCACGGCGGATTGCGGATGAATGAAGCTCAGGCTTATTCCCTTCCGGCGCGCGAATTCTTTCGCGCGAATCATGATCGCAAGACCGGAGCTGTCCATGAAACGCACGCGGGAAAGATCAATCGTCATTTCCTGTTTGTCTGGCAAGTCCAGTTGCGCGCGGGTCATTTTCCAGATTTCATTCGCGTTCGCCGCGGTAATTTCGCCCTGCCAGAACAGGAGAATCGGATTTTGCGAATCGGAAACAATAACGTGGTCGCTGGCGCGGACGGCGGAAATTCGCCGGGCGGATGTGAAATCCGGCGCGATTGGAAAATAATTTTCCAGGCGCATCATACGAAGAGCGCGTTTGAATTTTTTTTGCGGCCCGACCAGGACGAGTTCCCGACCGACCGCGCGCAAATTTTTCTGAATCTCAATCAAACGGCCCGCGCCGGCGGCATCGAGAAATTTAATGTGGGAAACGTCGAGCAGACTGAGGCTTTGATTGCGTGAATCGCGTCGAATTGGAAAATCCGAACGATCAAAACGCGGAAGAAGTTCAAAATCCGAAGATCGAAAACGCGCCTGGCCATCGGCCTGGGAAACGGGTTGAAGCGTGAATCGCGCCCGCGGAAATTCGGCGTCCACGTGTTCGGAATTTTCCGGGTGCTCGAAATCCGGATTTCGGATTTCCGATTCGAGCCATGCGAGTTGTTTTGCCAGCGCTTCGGCGGTTCGTGGGCGGAGTCGCATCTGACGCCATTGCTGAAAAAATTTCCAGCCGAACGCGAACAAATCATTTGCGTAACGTTTGAACAATCGGCGCGGCTCCTGCGCGAGACGGAAAATCCATTCCGTTCCAGTGCGGCGCATCCAGACCGGCGCGCGTTTGAGCTGGCCGGCAAGAAAATCAATCGTTCCGCCGACGCCGATGCACACGGGAATGCCTGATGTGCGATAATGCATCGCAATCCATTTTTCCTGTTTCGGGCAGCCGAATGACACGAGCAGCAAATCGGGTTTCACTTCGAGAATGCGCCGCATGATTTCGTCGTGATTCATTTTGAGCAACGGCGTGAAAGGAGGCGAGTAATGGCCGATCTCCAGTCCGGGAAATTGTTTGCGAAGATTCGCGGCGGCTTTTTCGGCGGACGCGGGCGCGGCGCCAAGCAGAAAAATCCGATGCCGTTTTTTCGCGCAAAGAGAAATCAGGCGCGGAATGAGATCGGAGCCGGCGACGCGCTCGGGCAGGGGAGTTCCGAGAAAATGCGAGGCCCAGATCAGCGGAGTTCCGTCGCAAAGAACAAGATTGGCCTCAAGCAAAATCCTATGCAATTCCGCGTCTCGTTGCGCCTGCACAAGGAAATCCACATTGGCTGTCGCAATGTAATGCGGCCTGCGTGATGCGATCATCCGCTCGATCAGTTCGAGCGTTTCCGTCATTGTGACCTGGTCCAGTGGAACGCCGAGAATCGAGACCGGCGCGAGTGCGGGCCGGATTTTTTCAAAATGTTGTGATTCGGTGATCATTGAAAATCAAGCCTGAGGAGCGATTCGCAGTGCCATCGCCCAAAGTCGCCATGATTTCTAAAACCGGCGGTGAAACGCACGGGCTGGAAGCCCGCATCATCAGGATGCTTTTCC
>DASSNZ010000392.1:0-10717 GCA_035701135.1 Verrucomicrobiia bacterium | reverse complement strand
AAAACCGGACGGATTGGCTGGAAGTTCCGAAGGAAGTTCGCGACCGTCTGGAAGTTCATTTCGTGCGGCAGATTTCCGAACTGCTGCCGCTGACCTTGCGCTCAAAATGATTTTCCGGATTTTGCTTTTAGCCGCCGTTTTATTTGTCACCGGCGCGGCGATCAAGCCGTCCGGGCCGAAACCGCTTCCTCCCGCTGAATCGGTGAAACAAGGCCGCGAACTCGTCGCACAACTTCTTTCCGAAAAACCCGCGCAGGACACAACCAACACCGGCGTTTTGAATATTCGTCCGGCGCGCGGAACCGCGACAAATATTTTCATCCGATTCGAAGCGCGAACCGGCGAAAACCAATGGGAAACAATTTACACCGCAAGCCGCGCGCCGGGCGCGACGCCGTTTATTCGATTGCGAGTTGTTCATAAAACGGGCGCGCCTAACGAATATTTTCTATCGGAAAACAAAAGCGGTTCGATGAAAAACGGAAATTCAGCGGAAAAAAAACTGACCGGAAATGAAGCGCAGCTTTCCTTCGCCGGATCGGATTTTGCGATTTCGGATCTCGGGTTGGAATTTTTGCATTGGCCGGACCAGCGCGTTTTGCGAAAGGAAATCCGGCGCGGACAATCCTGCGATGTTCTCCAGAGCATCAATCCGAATCCGGCGTCCGGCGCCTATTCGCGCGTGGTTTCATGGATTGATATTGATTCCGGCGGCATCATGAATGCCGAGGCGTACGACTCGAAGGATAAGTTATGGAAAGAATTCATCGCGAAATCCGTTAAAAAAATTCGCGGCCAATGGGAGTTGGAGGAAATCGAAATGGACAATCACCGCACGGATTCGCGGACGACGATTAAATTCGATCTCGGTTCGAAATAATTCGCATCAGGCGAAATTTTTCAGTGCGCGCGAATGTCTGTTTTTAATTTTTTCTTTGGAATTTCATTTGAAATTTCGCGCTTTGCTCCCTAGTCATATCAAATGAACGTTTTCGTCACCGGCGGCGCGGGTTACATCGGTTCCGTTTGCACGGAAGAACTTCTCGATGCGGGACATCAGGTCACCGTTTACGATAATCTCACGGAAGGCCATCGCTCGGCGGTGGACCCGCGCGCGAAATTCGTTTTCGCGAAACCGGAGGAGGAAGGAAACATTTTCAACGCCGTGAAATCCGCCGCGCCGGACGCCATCATGCACTTCGCGGCCAGCGCGCTCGTCGGCGAGTCCATGACGAATCCAAAAAAATATTTTCACAACAATCTCGTCAACGCGCTCAAGCTCGCCGATGCCGCCGTCGAATGCGGCGTAAAAAAATTCGTGTTCAGCTCGACCTGCGCGACGTATGGCCCGCCGGACAAAATTCCAATGACGGAAGATTTGCCGCAGCGCCCGATCAATCCGTACGGCGAATCCAAATTGATGTTCGAAAAAGTCCTGCTCTGGTATCAGCAGATTTACAAACTTGAATTCATCGCGTTCCGCTATTTCAACGCCGCCGGCGCGAGCGAAAAATTCGGCGAACATCACCGGATTGAAACGCATTTGATTCCGAACGTGCTCATGGTTGCGCTTGGGCAGAAATCGCATTGCGAAATTTTCGGAACGGATTATCCGACGCCGGACGGAACCTGCATTCGCGATTACATTCACATTCGCGATCTGGCGCAGGCGCACATTCTCGGTCTGCGGCCGGGCAAAACCGGTTTTTACAATCTCGGCAACGGCGACGGTTATTCCGTCCGTCAGGTGATTGAAATGTGCGAAAAAGTTTCGGGCAGAAAAATTCCCGTTGTCGAAAAAATGCGCCGCGCCGGCGATCCGCCGAAACTGATTGCGTCCGCCGAAAAAGCAATTCGCGAGCTTGGCTGGAAACCGCAATTTCCGAAATTGGAAACCATCGTGGGCACCGCGTGGGCGTGGCATCAGAAACATCCGAATGGTTATCCGGATTGAACGCGGAAAACCGGGGAATCGGTTTCGTTGGAAATTTTTTTAACGGAGAGGTGTCGAGCCGCAGAGAGGAATTTTCAGACGGAAAAACAGAATTTTTTGGAAATGTCTTTTTGATGAAAATCTCCGGTCCATCAATTCTGTAAATTCTGTCCGAATTTCAGTGTCTTTGCGCCAGGACAATTTAATTCTCCAATCGAATTGACGCGCCGCGACGCAAGAAGGACGTTCTGCCATGATCAAGAGCGATTACATTTTGCGAATGGTTGACGAGCTGATGCAGGCGTTGGCTCGCATCAAGGCGTTGCGAAATGAAGATCGGCTGGACGAGGCGGCCGACGCGCTGGATGCGGAATTCAAACGGCTGACCGGCGAAGGCGCTTCGGAAATTACGCGACTTTCCGAAACCGAGTTGCTCGCGAAACTGATGCGCGGCGATCCGATTCATGTCATCCGGCAAAAAACGCTTGCGCTTATCACGTTGCTCAAAGAAGCGGGCGATACGGCGGCCGCAGAAGATTCGGAAGACGAAGCGCGGGAGAATTATTTAAAAGCGTTGCATCTCTTGCTCAATGTTCTTGGACGGGACGAGCCGTTCAAACTTCCGGAATTCGTCCCGCAGGTTGAGTCGCTGGTCGCCGCGCTTCAAGATGGCGCGCTTCCGATGCGAACTCAGGCGATGCTCATGCAGCATTACGAGCGCACCGGCCAATTCGCGAAAGCCGAAGATGCGCTTTTCGCGATGCTCGACGCGGAACCGGAAAATCGCGCGATTCTGGAATTCGGCTGCGCGTTTTACCGTCGGCTTCTCGCGCAAAGCGAATCGGCGTTGAGCGCTGGAAATTTTTCGCGCAAGGAATCCGAACAGGCATTGAAGGAACTTCAGGGGCGGATGGCTGAAAAATAATTTCACTGGAGCGAATGGACGCGGATGATTCTCATCGGCACATCAGGTTTTCAGTATCCGGAATGGAAAGGCTCTTTTTATCCGGAAAACTTTCCGGCCGCGAAGATGCTTTCGTTTTATTCGGAACAATTTTCCACCACGGAAATCAATTACAGTTTTTATCGCGTTCCGTCCGCGAAAACGCTCGAACGCTGGTTCGCTGCAACGCCGGAAAATTTCCGGTTCAGTTTCAAAGCGCCTAGGGAAATAACGCACACGCGAAAACTGCGCGATTGCGAAGACGTTCTGCCGAGATTCGCCGGCGCGCTTGGCGTGATAAAATCGAAACTCGGCGTGGTGCTATTTCAGTTGCCGCCATTTTTTAAAAAAGATGTTTCGCTGCTCGAGACTTTTCTGGGTTCGTTGCCGGAAGGACTGAAATACGCGTTTGAATTTCGTCACAATTCGTGGTTCGACGACGACATCTTTGCGGCGTTGAAGAAAAGGAATGTCGCGCTTTGCGTTGCGGAATCGGAAACACTTTCAACGCCTGTCACGTTCACGGCGAGCTTTGGATATTTTCGATTGCGCCGGGAAGATTATTCCAAAAACGATATTTCGCGCCGAAGCAAAGTCATGGCGAATCCGGAAAACCGGCTCGCGGAAATTTATGTTTATTTCAAACACGAGGAACGCGGCGTCGGGCCGAAGTTCGCGAAAGAAATGATTGTCGCACTTCGCAATGAAGCCCGTTGAATTTTTGCATTTTCAAATTGAGCTTGGTACATGCAGAAAAGGGAACGGCAGAATAAATGGGTCCGCGTCCAGTCCTCCGCCGTGCGCGAGGCGCGTTATCGCGCGCGGGAGAAAAAGTTGGACCTGATTTATTCCGACGAAGATTGTCCGTATGAATATTATGACATGCCGCGCTCGAAATTCCGCGCGTTGATGCAGGCCGATTCAAAAGGGCAATTCGTCAACAAAGAAATCAAACCGAAATTTTCTTATCGAAAATTGCCGCCGGGCAAATCGTAATGGTCGTGCTACGCCGCCGCCGCTTTCGCCGCTGCAAGGTCGCTGCGGCGCTGGGACATGCTTTTGAAAAATTCGTAGCCTTCGCGCAATCGCCGGACGCAAACGTCTTTGTCCTCCAACATCGTTTTGATGATGCGGAGAATCGGCTTCGGACGCAGGTAATAGCGATGATAGAATTTTTCGACGCTTTCGAAAATTTCCTCCTTGCTCAGGCCGGGATATTCGAGCGCGCTTTGCTGGAAACCGTCGCCTTCCACGAGGTCGGTTTTGTCCTTTTTCGTGAACCAGCCGTTCATTTTCGCCATGTCGTAAAGTTCGGTTCCCGGATAAGGCGCGGCGAGTGAAACCTGCAAACTGAACACGTCAAGTTCCTTCGCGAAATTGATCGTCTGCTCGATGGTTTCTTTTGTTTCAACCGGCAATCCGAGAATGAACGTGCCGTGAATGACCACGCCGGCCTGATGGCAGGCTTTCGTGAATTTCCGCATTTCGGCGGTGGTCACGCCTTTTTTGATGCGCGTGAGCGTTTCGTCATTTCCACTTTCGTAGCCGACGAGGAACAATCGAAGTCCGTTGTCCTTGAAAGATTTGATCGTGTCGTAATCCAGATTTGCGCGGCTGTTGCAACTCCAGGGAACGCCGAGCGGACCGAGTTTTTTCGCGATCTCACGCGCGCGCGGAAGATTCGCGGTGAAGGTGTCGTCATCGAAGAAAAATTCGCGCACCTGCGGAAATTGTTTCTTCATGTAAGCCATTTCGTCGGCGACGTTTTGCGCGCTGCGAACGCGATATTTGTGCCCGCCGATGGTTTGCGGCCAGAGGCAGAATGTGCATTGCGCCGGACAGCCGCGTCCCGTGTACATGCTGATGTACGGGTGCATGAGGTAGCCGATGAAATATTTTTCGATCTGCAAATCGCGTTTGTAAACGTCGGCAACCCACGGGAGCGAATCCATGTTCTGGATCATCTCGCGCTCGGGATTGTGTTTGATTTTTCCTTCTTTGTCTTTGTAGGAAAGGCCGGTGATGGTGGAAAACTCGCGGCCTTCCGCAACTTCCTTGCAGGTGAAATCGAATTCCTTGCGTCCGACCCAATCAATCGCCGGCGAAGCTTTCAGTGTTTCCGTCGGCAAAACCATTGCGTGCGCGCCGACGAAACCGACTTTCGTTTCGGGTTTCTGCGCTTTGATGGCTTCGGCGACTTTGCAATCGTTTTTCAGCGACGGCGTTGATGTGTTGATGATGACGTGGTCGTAATCTTTCGCGATCCGCAGGCATTCCGCGATGTCAATATTGTGCGGCGGACAATCGAGAAGTTTGGAACCGGGGACGAGCGCGGCGGGTTGCGCGAGCCAGGTCGGATACCAATAACTGGTGACTTCGCGCCGCGCCTGATACCGCGCGCCGGCGCCGCCGTCAAATCCGTCGAAAGAAGGTGGAGATAAAAAAAGTGCGCTCATTTGTGATTTAACCAGCGAGTTGGTAAATTATGGGGCGACAGGTTGGTTTCGGAATTGATTTTCGGTTCTTTCTTGCGGATGCCAACCAGGCACCTTTCGCTTTTTCAACCTCTTGCATTGCTTCAAATGGCGTCGTGCCGAAAGCGGAGCAGCATTGCAAATCAGGAATGTCCGCGATGTAACCGGAATCTTCATCGCTATAGAAAACGTTCACATGATAATCTTTCATCATTCAATCTTCCAACGGCAGGTTGTGCGTTTCAACAAGCTTTAACAATTGTTTTATCTGATATGCTTTCGCTTTTCCACGGCAATTCTGCAGATTCACGAGTTGCAGGACGCCTGCTCTGACAAAAATGTGGTGACTCCCTTGATCCGATTCAGTCGAAACCCGAACGCATGAGCGAGCCGTTTTGCATCTTCAAATCGTAGACCATTCGGGTTGCGAATAGCTTTTTCCAGCAATTTACGATTTCGCATCGTTTCCAAAAATCATTCGACTTTGGCTTTAATCTTAGCCAGCAACTCATCGCGTTGCGTGCTGTCGCCGGAACCGCACGCGCCGCCGTTGCTTTTGGCTGCGGATTCGTGGTGGACATCATTTCCGCCGCGCGCGAACGCGGATTTCGCTCCGGCCAATCCGCTGTTGATCGCGGCCTTGGCTTCGGCCAGATGACCTTTTCCGATGGACGCGCCGTTGAATGCTTTCACGCTGCGGCCTTCGTAATACGGTTTGGGTTTCGCGCCGAAATTGTATTTGAAATTTTTCCAGTTGTCGCCTTTTTGATAATTCGTGCCGAGCGCGCCACTGGGATCATAGCCGCAATGAACCATGCAATTCTCGCATCGCGGATCGCGCGCCACGCCGTTCACGACGCCGTATTTGTTCCAGTCCACTTTCGCGAGCATTTCCTGATAACCTTCGTAATGGCCATCGGTCATCAAATAACACGGCGCTTTCCAGCCTCGGACATTGTAAGTGGGAATTGCCCAGGCGGTGCAGGTGAGTTCGCGTTTTCCGGCGAGAAATTCCTGATAAACCGGCGTGCCGAAAATGGTGAAGCGTTTGCCCCACTCCTGAATGTTTGCGAACTTCTCGCGCGTCATTTTGCGCGTGAGAAAGAAATCCTCCGGCTTTTTGTTCAGCCGCTTGACCATGTCTTTTTTCGCGGCGTCGTATTCGTAGCCGGGCGAAATGGTGTGGCCATCCACTTCGAGCGACGAAAAATATTCAAACATCTGCTCAATTTCTTTCACATCGGTTTCCTTGTAAACGGTCGTGTTGGTCGCGACCTGATAACCGAGAATTTTCGCCATCCGAATCGCCTCGACGCATTCCTTGAAAACACCTTCGCGCTCGACGATGAGGTCGTGCGTGTATTCCAATCCGTCCACGTGAACGTTCCAATACATCCACATGCTGGGCGCGATAACGGGGCGGCTGTCGGATTTTCCTTTGCGAATGGTTTCCGCGTCTTTTTCTGAAATCAGTTTTTCATCGAGAAGTTTCTTGAGCTTCGGTTCGGCCTGTGCATCATAGATGCTGGCCAGGTATTCCCGCATTTTTTTCCGCATGAACATGCCGTTCGTGCAGACGTAAACAATGCGGCCCTGCGCCAGAATGCCGTTCACCAGTTCCTCGATTTTCGGGTAAATCAGCGGTTCGCCGCCGCAAATCGAAACCATCGGCGCGTCGCATTCCTCGGCTGCCGCGAGGCATTTTTCCAGCGGAACCATGTCCTTGAGCGACGTCGAATATTCGCGAATGCGTCCGCAGCCGGTGCAGGTCAGATTGCAGGTGTGCAGCGGTTCCAGTTGCAGCACCATCGCAAATTTCGGCGTGCGCCGAAGCTTGTGTTTAATGATGTGACCGGCGATTTTCGCCGACAACGCGAAGGGAAATCGCATAGGCTGATTATTTTTGAGCTACTTGTTTGACAGGCTCTGCCGCGGGAATGGCGTGATCCGGTGTGGCAGGCGGAACTGTGGGATCGGCCTGAATCAGGCCGGGCAGCAGGAAATCCAAGGGCGAAATGGTCTTGGAAGCCGTGATGCCTCCGCAACCCGCGACCAGCGTCAGCAAGGCGGAACAAAGAATCCAAGTCAACAATTTGCCAGTTGATCTCACTCGAAAGCCAGTATAAGACCAGAAACCATGTTAGCAATCCCTATTTCGGCGGGTAATCACACCATTGCGGAAAATCCGCTTTGGGTGCATTCAGGTAAACCGGCCGATTTCGGCGGGAGTTTTCGCGTGACCCGGATCATTTTCGTTTTTTTAATTTTTTTAACCTGCGCCAATCTCTTCGCGGACGAGGCGCGGGAAAATCTGGCCATTCCCGTTCCCGGCGAACCCGCCGCCGCGGCCCAGGCGCGACAGGCATTCGCCGACGCGCGCGCCCAGTACGAATCCCATTCCACAAATTCCGACGCCGCATGGCAATTCGCACGCGCCTGTTTTGATCTGGCGGAATTTGCCAGGGACAAACCGGAGCGCGCCCATCTCGCGGAGCTTGGAATGGACGCGGCGCGTAGCGACATCGAACGCGATCCAAATTCCGCGCCGGGCCATTATTATCTGGGCATGAACATGGGCCAGTTGGCGCGCACGGAAACGCTCGGCGCTTTGCGGCTGGTGCGCCAGATGGAAACCGAATTCAGCAAGGCGCGGGAATTGGACGAGTATCTTGATTACGCCGGGCCGGACCGGAATCTCGGATTGCTTTATCGCGACGCGCCGTCGTTCGCCAGCATCGGAAATAAAAACAAAGCGCGGCTGCATTTGCGCAAAAGCATCGCGCTCGCTCCAGGTTATCCGGAAAATCGTTTGAACTGGATTGAAACCTGTTTGAAATGGGACGACCGCGCCGCCGCCGCGCGCGAAATGCAGGCGCTGGAAACTCTGCTGCCGAAAGCCAAAAAAGAATTCTCCGACGAAAAATGGAAAGTGGTTTGGCAGGATTGGGAAAAAAGAATTTCCGACGCCAAAGAAAAAATCGGGGAAAAACCCCAACCCATCAAATCGCCTCGCGCGAAATAAGCCATCGGCAAAAGTTTTTAACGCAGAGACGCAGAGGCGCAAAGTTTTGGAAACTTCAGAGTGGAACGATTTTGATCCAGCACGTTTCGCCAAATCGGCTCTTGAATTTTTCGGCGATGTTTTCCGCCAATCCATTTTTTTCGATCAGGGCGAAAGTCGTCGAGCCGCTGCCGGACATCAGCGCGACCGCCGCGCCGTTCTCACGGAGAAATTGCTGGTACAAAGCGAGAATCGGATATTTCTCCAGCGCGGGCGCTTCCAGCGAATTGTAAAATCCCGCCGCCGCGTCGCGGAGATTCGAATTCCGCAACGCCGAAATCAATTTCTCCGCACGTCCTCGTTCGCCGTTAAAGGCTGCGGGAAATTTCGGCAATGATTGATACGCCCACGCCGTCGAAATTCCGAAACCCGGATGAATCAAAATCAAGGTCGCGCAGGCCAGCGCCGGAAAAAAATCCAGTGGCTGGATTTTTTCGCCGCGCCCGGTCGCCAGCGCCGGTTTTGACTGGAGAAAAAATGGAATATCGGAACCGAGCACTGCGGCGATTTCATGCAATTGCGCGGCGGAAAGCGGATTTCCAAAAAGTTCGTTCAAGCCGAGCAACGTCGTCGCCGCGTTTCCGCTTCCACCGCCAAGGCCGGCGGCGAGTGGAATATTTTTTTGAAGATGAATGCGAACGCCATCCGCAATTCCAGCCTTTTCCAAAAAAGCGGATGCCGCGCGGAAAACGAGATTTCCCGAATCCGTCGGAAGCGCGGGTTCGCTGCAACTGAGTTGAACGCCGCGCGCCGATTTCGCGAAACGAAGTTCATCGAAAACGCGGACCGGATGCATCACGGTTTCCAGTTCGTGAAATCCGTCCGCCCGTTTGCCGAGAATGTTCAGCAGCAAATTGATTTTGCAGGGAGATTGATTTTCGAGCGTCATAAGAAAACGCCAACCCCGAATCGCTTCAGAGTTGGCGCGTGGTGAAATCGCGTTGGCTTAATGCGTGTCGAAAACACGGAATCGGCTGCCGGGCACGAACGGCAACACATCGCCGCCGCTGTAACCGATGTAAGTGTCCGTCGCGAACAGGGAATCGTCCAGAAGTCCCGGATAATAGTTGTCCGGATAAACCGGTCCGGGCGCGAAATGATCGGTGAAAACCGGTCCGTACGGCGGGAATGGCGCGGTGACAACTTCGTAAATCCCGATTCCCGTGCGGGCCAGCGTGCGGTTGAGGCCGTGGATGAAACCGGTGGTGTAGGCGTAATCGGGCGATTGGAACAGGGCGCCTTGTTCCATGCTTCGGCGCAGTTCACCGCCGCGCACGATTTCAAAAGTGTTGGCCATGCCGCGTCCGAATTTCTGCTCGACATTGGCGCAGCCCGAAGCCAGCGCGCCGGCGACTGCAATCAGGGACAGAAGAAAAAGTTGTTTTAGCATAAAGGTTTGGTTCGTTGTGGCGAGATTAGCGCGCCGAAAGCCGATTTGTAAAGTGGGTTTTAGAATCCAGTATGGATTGGCGCAATTCAATTGCAGCAAATCAGAATGAACCGCCGAGCTTCAATTTCCAGTTTTCACGCTAAAACCGTTCGGAACAGGATAATGATTTTTGTGAATTCACGCTTGTGGCGAACGCAATCGCGCATTTTACAACGTGACGCTTTTACCGGTTTCGAGCCAATCCTTTGCCTGCGAAAATCAACAGAATAAAACCAATAATCAATGTAGGAATTCCAAACCGGGAAACTGTTTGTGGAAAATACCGCATCGCCAAAACTCCCAGTCCAAAACTCATTAATACGCGACCCGCGATGAAGCTCCAAATCTCCCACGGCGTAAGATTTTGAACCTTCCGATGATTCCATTTTAGAAAACGCATAATCTCCTTTCGCGTGTCTCGCAGCCTGACAGCTTTTTGAAAATCAGTTTTCAATAAACTGCAAGGCAACTATTCACGTGGGTGAATCAGGTCTTCCACGCTTACCCTTCCGCCTTCCCCGGTTACAAAAAGATGCCGCCGCCCTTTGAATTCGTAAACGATTACCAGCGCTTTGTTCCAGCCGGGCGTCGGATCGGCGTGCAACCATTGTGGGCGCGCGTAGAATTCAGTTGATGGCTGGTGCAGCAAAGAATCAACGCGGTAGGTAACATCCGCGAAGTTTGCGCCTGAACCATAAACTGCCGAAATCACCCACAATTTTTCTGTTGGCAATGCGGCTGTTGCGGGCGGCTTGTCAGCCCACTTCGTTTTGTGACGCGCTGTAGCACAGCCATCCATCAAAACCAGGCTCGCTGCGGCACAGAGTAGATATAATGTTTTCATAACTTACGATTGTTTCGTTGATCTGAAAAGGAA
>DASSNZ010000391.1:0-6723 GCA_035701135.1 Verrucomicrobiia bacterium | reverse complement strand
GAGCGTTTTGACAATCACGTCGGGAAGAATGGCTTTTCGCGCGAAGCACAAACCGATGGTCCGGGCGAGAAGCACATTGATTCCGAGAGCTTTCATGAACGTGGTTTTGCCGGCCATGTTCGTCCCCGAGAGCAGAACGGAATTGCCATCGCTGCGGATGGAGTTGCAGACGGCGTTTGGAATCAACGGATGATAAACGTCCGTGAACTCAAGCGCGCGGGCGTTGGTGAATTCCGCTGCACAGACCAAAGATTCGGAAGTGGCGGCCGAAAACGCGCGGCACGCATCCAATCTTGCGACGATCCGGAAAATTTCCCCAAGCATTCGCCGTTCGCGTTTCACGGCCTCAATCGCCTTGCACAACGAGCAAAGATCGAACAGACACAGCACGTTTAAATATTCCTTGAAAATTCTGGTAAGGTCGTCGCCCCCGGAAAACAGCAGAAGCGTTTTTGAAATACTTTTCCGTATCTCAATCGCAACGGGCGCCGCCTCCGAAAGCTCGCGTTCTTCGGGCAATTCCAGAGATTGAATCGAGTCCGCAATTGCGGGGACGCTTTTGAGCAGTATCGCAAGCGTTGCCAGAGATGGCCTGTGCCTGACGACTGAAGAATTGAAACGACAGTGCAATACAATGTTGAGAATCCACAAGGCGAGCGACGGCCAAAAGAAAAACGGACTGAAAAACATCCCAAACGGGCAAAGCACTGAAATCGCCGAGAGCGGATAAAAGATTCGTGAACCTTTCGGAACCGTGAGTTTTGTTCGAAAAAGAAAATCGCTCAGGCCGGCGGCTGCATCGCGATTCAACGGAGCCAACGCAGCGGAAAGTTTTTGCGCGCGGTTCGGGTTTGAGGTAAACGCCCGGCAAACCCGCACATTTTCTTTTCGGCAACCTGGATCAGGCTGAGGCGTTTTTAAAAATGCATAAAAATATTGTGCGCCAAGCGGAGTAATCGCCTTGTCCAAACGCGCGAAAACCAGGTCCATTTCCAAATCCGACCACGTCCGCTCATCCACGGCTTGAATTTCGGAATCTTTTTCCAGTAACGCAAAATGATAGGCGCTCCGTTCGGAATCCGTGAGTTGCCAATTGCGTTTGATGGCTTGTGATTTGTCGCGAGCCGCCGGACGGAAACACGCGGTCGCTCGCGATAAAGCGGAAAAGACAAACGTCCGAAAGGGCAAAACGCGAGCCATTCCAGATTATTAGCGAAAAACCGCATTGGAACAAGCGCGCGTTCAATCCGCCGCCGTTCGCGTTGAAAAATCTCGCTGGCCAAAATGTTTTGCATTCGCGATTCTGAATGGCTTATTGAGGACACGATGTTTACTGGAACTTACACTGCAATTGTTTCGCCGTTTAAAAACGGGCAACTCGACCGCAAAGCGCTGGAACGTTTGATCAGATTCCAGATCAAAGGCGGCGTGGACGGAATCGTCCCGGTCGGCACCACGGGCGAATCGCCCACGGTCAGTTACGAGGAGCACATCGAAATTATTTCGCTGTCGGTCAAATTCGCGGCGGGAAAAATCAAAGTGCTCGCGGGAACCGGCGCGAATTCCACCAGCGAAGCGGTTTATCTCACGCGCGAAGCCGAGAAAGCCGGCGCGGACGGCTCGCTTCAGGTTGCGCCGTATTACAACAAACCGACGCAGGAAGGATTGTTTCAGCACTTCCGCGAGATCGCGCGCAAAACAAAATTGCCGATTGTGCTTTACAGCATTCCCGGACGTTGCGGCATCGAAATCGGTGTGGAAACCGTCAAACGCCTCGCGCGCGATTGCAAAAATATCATCGGCATCAAGGAAGCCGGCGGCAACGCGGATCGCGTGAGCCAGTTGCGCGCGGCGATCGGGCCAAAATTTGAAATTATGAGCGGCGACGATTCGCTCACGCTTCCGTTCATGGCTGTCGGCGCGCAAGGCGTCATCAGCGTCGCTTCAAACGTCGCTCCGCGCGACGTTTCGCAAATGGTCAAAGCGTTTGCTTCCGGAAATTTGAAAAAAGCGATTCAGCTTCACCAGAAACTTTATCCGTTGTTCAAGGATTTGTTCGTTGAAACGAATCCCACGCCTGTGAAAACCGCGCTGGCGATGATGGGAATCATCGAAGAGGAATCGCGCCTGCCGCTCGTTCCGATGACGGCAAAAAATCGCGAAATGCTCAAAGCGACTTTGAAAAACTGCGGCGTGATTAAATAGAAGCAGGAAATTGGAAGCTGGCAGCTGGAAGTTTGGCAAATTTCAAATCCCCAACTTCCAGCTTCCAACTGCAAAATGTTGCCATGATCAAAATCATTATTACAGGTTCCAACGGGCGAATGGGCAGGGCGCTTCTTGCTTGCGCCGCAAACATTCCCGAATTGCAGGTTGTCGGGCAAATTGACCAGGGCGGAAATCTCGCTGCGGTTATCGGCCAGGCGGACGTTGTCATTGATTTCAGTTCGCACAGCGCCACGCCCGGCATTGCGCAACTGTGCGCCGAAAATAAAAAAGCGCTCGTCATCGGCACAACCGGCCATTCGGACGCCGAGCAATCAGAGATCAAAAATCAAAAATCAAAAATTCCCATCGTTTGGTCTGCGAACTATTCCACTGGCGTGAACACATTGTTCTGGCTGACGCGCAAGGCTGCGGAAATTCTCGGGCCGGATTTCGATCTGGAAGTCGTCGAGATGCACCATCGGTTGAAAAAAGACGCGCCGAGCGGCACGGCAAAATCGCTCGCGGAAATTCTCGCGGATGTTCGTCATCGGCAACTCGAATCCGTCGTGCGGCACGGACGCGTCGGAATTATCGGCGAACGAACGCGCGAGGAAATTGGCATTCATTCCATTCGCGGCGGCGATGTCGTTGGCGATCACACCGTCATTTTTGCAAACACGGGAGAGCGCGTGGAACTGACGCACAAAGCTTCGAGCCGCGACACATTTGCGAACGGCGCGCTCCGCGCGGCGCAATGGGTCGTAAATCAGAAACCGGGCATTTACGACATGCAGGATGTTTTGGGACTTCGGTAATTTGCGATTTACGATTTACGATTTACGATTTTAACTGACGCGCGTGAGCGTCAGAGCCAAATCAAAATTCGAAACTCAAAATTCAAAACTCGTTTTTATCGCGCTCGGCTCGAATCTAGGAAATTCGCGCGAATTGATTCAACAGGCAATCGCGCGATTGCAGAAATTTTCCGATCAGCCGGTTTTGAAATCTTCTCTTTGGGAATCCACGCCGGTGGATTGCCCGCCCGGTTCGCCGCTGTTTGTGAACGCAGTGATTGGATTGATTCCGCGTCCGGACGAAACTCCCGAAACGCTTCTTTCCAAATTGCAGGAACTTGAAAAAGAATTCGGCCGTCAGCCGAAAAAAATTCTGAACGAACCGCGTCCGCTGGATTTGGATTTGATTGCGTTCGGAACGGAAATTCGCGCCACACCACAATTGACATTGCCGCATCCGCGCGCGCATTTGCGCCGGTTCGTTTTGCAACCGCTCGCCGAAATCGCGCCCGATCTGGTTTTGCCGGGCCGGATAAAAACCGTTTCCAAACTGCTGCGCGGGTTGACTTCCGGCGAGACTGTCCGAAAATTATAGCATCTGCCGCTTTTCGGCGAATGCTCCCGGCGGCAATTTTAAATGAGTTCAAAATCTTTGCCTCCGCTCATTCTGGCTTCGGCGTCACCGCGCCGGAAGGAATTGCTGCGCGAAATGGGTTTGGAATTTCGCGTCGTAACGAGCGACGCGGCGGAATTGCATCACGACGAATTGACCGCGCACGAGGTTTCCCGGATCAATGCGTATCGCAAAGCGCGCGCGGTCGCAAAAAAATTTCCGGACGCGCTCGTGCTCGGCGCGGATACGCTTGTTTATGTGGACAACAATTTGTTAGGCAAACCCGCCAGCCTCGAGGATGCTTACGCAATGCTCGAACAACTTCAGGGACGCACGCACGAAGTCGTCACCGCCATGTGTCTGATGAATCTGCGGAATCATCGCCAGAAAATTTTCGCCGAAACCACGTTTGTCACTTTCCGTCCGCTCGACGCTTCGAAAATCCGCCGTTATCTCAATCATGTGAATCCGCTCGACAAAGCGGGCGCGTATGCGATTCAGGAAAACGGCGATCAAATTGTTGAGAAAATTTCCGGTTCCTACGCGAACGTTGTCGGCCTGCCGGTGGAAACGCTGCGCGCGGAATTGAGCGCGTGGGAAACGCGGATATAATCGCCGGACTGAAA
This sequence comes from Verrucomicrobiia bacterium, assembly GCA_035701135.1. Taxonomy (GTDB): domain Bacteria; phylum Verrucomicrobiota; class Verrucomicrobiia; order Limisphaerales; family DASXHY01; genus DASXHY01. The sequence continues at coordinate 2,482 of DASSNZ010000391.1, read as the reverse complement.
TCGGTGTGCAGGAATGCCGCGCAGTTTTTCGAATTGAATTATTTCGCGCGTTCAATTTTCACCTGACTTAATTCCTGCCAGAGATGAGCGCTCATGAGTTGTCCTTTCGCGAAACAGTCGAGATTGAATTTTTCGTTTGGCGAATGAGCGTTATCATCCGGCAAAGCAAGACCGAGCAGCAACGTGTCCACGCCGAGAATTTTTTTGAATTCGTTTACAATCGGAATCGAGCCGCCTTCGCGCATTAAAATCGGTTCCTCGTCAAACGCGGCTTTCAGCGCGCGCAAAGAAGCTTGCGTCGCCGCGCTGGTCGGCGAAACCAGATACGGATCCGCTCCGTGGCCGGACTGAATTTCAATTCGCACGGTTGGCGGACAGATTTTTTTTAAGTGTTGCGTGACAAGTTTTATGATCCTGGACGGCTTTTGATCGGGTACAAGCCGCGTTGTGATTTTCACCCGCGCCCACGCTGGAACAATTGTTTTACTGCCTTCGCCTTGATAACCGCTCGTGAGCCCGTTGATTTCCAAAGTTGGTCGCGCGGCACGCTGTTCGAACGGCGTGTAGCCTTTTTCGCCAAATAATTCCGGGACGCCGAGAAGCTGTTTGTAGGCTTTTTCAGTGAAGGGAAGACGCGCGAATTGCTTTCGCTCAAACGAAGACAACGGTTGAACGTCATCGTAAAATCCGGGGATTGTGATGCGTCCGTTTTTATCACGCAACTTCGCGAGCAACTGGCTTAATGCCATCGCCGGATTATCCACCGTGCCGCCAAAAATGCCGGAATGCAGATCGCGCGACGGACCGTGCAGCGTGATTTCAAACGCGGCGATTCCGCGCAACGCATACGTCAGCGCCGGACAGCGCGGGCCGGGCATTCCGGTGTCGGAAATCACAATCGCATCACAACGCAATTCTTCGCGGTGCTCCTTTAAAAAAGTCGAGAGACTCGCGCTGCCGACTTCCTCCTCGCCTTCGATAATGAATGTGATGTCGCATGGAAGTTCGGTTCCAGTTTTGAGATACGCTTCGACCGCTTTCAAGTGCGCGAGATTCTGGCCTTTGTTGTCGCTTGCGCCGCGCGCGAAAAGCGAGCGACCTTCGATTCGCGGTTCGAATGGCGGCGTCTTCCAAAGTTCAAACGGCTCGGGCGGTTGCACGTCGTAATGGCCGTAAACAAGAAAATGCGGCCGCCGTTTTCGCGAACCGGATTTCGCGGACGGCGTTTTGGCGAGAACAATCGGATGTCCCTCGGTTTTGCAAAGCCGCGCGCTCAATCCGATTTTTTCGCATTGCCGGACAACCCATTCGGCGCAGCGCGTCATATCATCGCGATGCTGCGGCTGGGCGGACACGCTGGGAAACCGGACGTAATCGCAAAGTTCATCCACAGAGCGAGACTCGTTTTGTTTTAAAAAATCAATGACAGCTTGCATCGGAGTTCTATAGCACGCGCGGGCGGCGATGCAAAGCGAGGAGAACCCGTCTGATTTTCCAGGAGTTTAATTTTATTGTCATCGGTTGTTTCGCCAGAAAAACGAGGAATTCACTTCAGATTTTAAAAGATGGCAAAACACTTTTCTGCGGAATTAAAGGCATCAGAGAAAATTGTCCATGACAATTAGAGGATAATCCATTGTAAAAGACGAAATATCTTTTATGGTACTGATCAAAGCATCGTTTGAAGTTGTTTATGCGACTCGTCCTGTGTTCACTCCCGTCGAGTTGCTCATCAATGCGCGATGTTAATGTCAAAAACTTTTGTGCTTATGCGTGAAAACCGTAACGACTATCGCTTGAAAGCTAACAAGGTGTGGATTGCTGGATTTCCCGGGAAAAACAACAAATTTGGATTTTCAGATTTCGCTTCGGCATTTACACTCATAGAACTACTGGTGGTCATCGCGATTATTGCGATTCTCGCGGCATTATTGTTACCAGCCCTATCCAATGCGAAGAGATTGGCCATCCGGACCGAATGCCTGAACAACGTCAAACAGTTGGATCTCGGGCTGCAGATTTACGGAAACGACAATAAAGATAAATTGCCTGTATTGGGCGGCCCGGATGATCCCAGTGGAGCTTCCTGGGCCTGGGATATTCCAAACAAGGCGGCTGCCATTATGTTGGACCAATTGGGAGGGCAGAAGAAATCATTCTACTGTCCCAGCACCTCGCCGCAATTCAGCGATACGGAAAACTTTCTTGATCCGAGGCCCGGGTATAACCTATGGGATTGGAATCCAACTTTTCACATCACGGGCTATGCGTTTGCGCTTTCAGGCCCCTCTTGCAAGATTACAGCGACCAATCAAAACACAAAATTGCAGTTTGAAACTATTCTCATAAAAAACGGACCTTTCGATCCAGGAACTTCGATACCCCAGCCGGAACCAAACTCGGATCGTGTATTGGTCTCGGACGTACTCATAACCGGGAGCGGGACAGACCCGACACGACGCTCTACTTACGTTTGGAGCGG
>DASSNZ010000390.1:0-6311 GCA_035701135.1 Verrucomicrobiia bacterium | reverse complement strand
GGCGCGACTTTCACGGCGGAAAACAATGCTTCGATCATCGGAGGCTCCGGCGGCGTTCAAAGCTTTTTCAATAACGCTGGAACGTTTCGGAAAATTTCCAGCACGGGCGACACGGTTTTTCAGCAGGACGCCTCACCCGCGCCCGCGCCGGTTTTTGTGAACACCGGATTGCTCGACGTGCAGACAGGCCGCGTGTTGTTGTCCGGCGGAACGAATTTCAATCAGTTCAATGTCGAAGCGGGCGCGCAGATTCGCTTTTTGAACGGAACAAACACACAAACCGGCGGCGCGTTTTTTTCCGGCACGGGAACACTGGCGGTCGGAAGCGCTTCGCCAACTCCAGTTCTCTGGCTGGCGAAAGATTTGACATTGGCAAATTTGTCAGTGGAAGGACCGGCAATAGTGGATGGCCCCGGCAATCTGACTGTTTCCAATTCCCTCAAACTTCTTGCGGGCGGCATTTTGCAGGGAAACGGCGATGTCAATATCAACCCGAACGCCAGCTTTATAATCAGCAACGCGCCGCTGGTCACTTTGGGGCGCACGATTAACAACCAGGGAAATGCGACGAACATCGGCGTTGGAACCGTTTTTGCCGCGCGTCCTGTTGCGTGGAATAATCAGCCCGGTTCAGTCCTGGCTTTGCAGGGTGGCGCGAACATGGATTTCAATTACTCCGGTGCGCCGCCGCCCGTTCTGAACAACGCGGGAACGCTCGCCATTGTTCCGACGAATAACTACACGATTTATTGGATCGTCACGAACATCGGAACAATTCTCGTCAATCCGTCCAGTCTCACCTTTCAACAGTCGCTCACGCAGATTGCCGGAAAAACAGTTGTCGCAGCCGGCTCTCTTCTGAATGTGCCGACAAGTTTTAATCGAAAATTTTTTGTCGAGGGCGGAACGCTCAGCGGCTCCGGCGAAGTGGACGCGAACGTCGTCAATTCCGGCGTTATTCATCCCGGCGCATCGCCCGGACGCCTGACAATCGTCGGCAGTTTGAGCAACACGCCGAGCGCGTCGTTGGAAATTGAAATTGACGGCACGACGCCCGTTTCACAATACAGCCAGCTCAACAACGTTTTGAATCAGGACTGGCTCGCGGGCGATCTGAATGTTTCGTTTGGAAACGGATTTGTTCCGGCGGCGGGACAAAGTTTCACCATTTGCACCAGCCCGTCCTTCAGCGGCGTTTTTTCCGGTGTGCATGAAACGCGGACCAGCGGCATCGTTCTCGTTCCGGCGTATCGCGCGTCGTCCGTTGTTCTGGTTGCCGCGAACGAGCCGACGCTGATTTCGCCGACGCGAACCGGGAACGTGGCGACGTTTCAATTTCAATCCACGACGGGAATTACAAACCTGATTCAATTCACCGATTCCTTGTCTCCGCCGAACTGGCAGCCGCTGACGAATTTCATCGGCGACGGCTCAATCCTGACAGTGACCGATTCTTCCGCCGACTCGTCGCAACGGTTTTATCGAATTGAACTGAAACCGTGAAAAGCCGGTGAAATTTTCGCGTTTCGCGTGATTACTTTTTTCCGTCCTGTTTGGTGTCCGGCGCGGTTTCGACAGGAGCGCCGGCGTTGAGTTGCGAAAGAACGGCGTCCGTGATGTCGTCGCCGTTTGAATACAAGAAAACCGGCGTGTGATCAGCGGTTTGCGCGGCGGAATCGAAGATGAACGTGTAATTTCCGGCCTTTCCTTTGGAAGTAATCGCCGCGCGAATTTCCGTGAGCAGATTGTCGCGCATCCGCATCGTTTGCTCGCCGAGTCGCGTGCGCGCCTGTTGTTCAAACTGTTGAATGCCGGCTTCGTCGTCTTTGACTTCCTTTAATTTGTCTTCGGCGGCTTTTTTATTTTTGTCCCGTTCCTCCTGCGAAAGCACCTGATTGTTCGCGTCGGCCAGGAGTTTGTTGTAGCTTTCCTTTGCTTTTTGCCAGGCGTCCACGAGGTCTTTATCGGTCTTGGCCATGTCGGCCTTCAAATTGTCAATCGCGGCGCTGGCCTGTTTGAATTTCCAATAATTCGTGAACACGCGGCCCAAATCCACCGTCGCGATTTTGTTTTGCGCGAAGGTCGTTCCGCCCATCAGGCAAAACAACAACACGGCGGGAATCAATTTCATCAGCAATCGTTTCATAATCAAAAAGAATCAGAATTACAGCTTCCGCGCCAATCTTATTTCAGCGGCGCGCGAGCCGTCCAATAAAGACACGTCATCCGCCGAAACGTTCATCTTATTCGTGGATTCGTCTTTCGTTCCAGGTTCCAGGTTTCAGGTTCAAAACTCTGCAAGGTTTGCGTCAGTATGAGTTCCTTGCGTTTTGTGTTACACGTCAATACGCAAGACTTTCAGCAATTCCTCAAAATCCTCCGGATACGGTGCTTCAAAGTGAATTCGTTTTCCGGTTCGCGGATGAACAAAACCGAGATGAAACGCGTGCAGCATCACGCGCGGCGCGGCAAATCCGACCAGTTCCTCGAATCGCCGGTTTTGCCGCTGTCCGTACGTCGTGTCGCCGACGAGCGGATTTCCAAGAAATTGAAAATGCACGCGAATCTGATGCGTCCGGCCCGTGTGCAATGTCGCTTCCACCAGCGTGGAAGCGCGCAAGGATTCCAGCACGCGATAATTCGTCCGCGCTTCCCGGCCATTTTCGTCGCGAACAGCCATGCGTTTGCGATGCGACGGATGCCGCGCAATCGCCGCGCGGATTTCGCCCGAGCCGCGCCGCAATTCGCCGCAGACAATTGCGTGATAAATTTTGTTCACCTGGCGCCCGGCGAATTGCGCGGAAAGCGCCGTGTGTGTTTCGTCATTCTTCGCAATCACCATGCAGCCGCTGGTTTCCTTATCGAGCCGATGCACGATTCCCGGACGCGCCACGCCGCCGATGCCGCTGAGTCGCCCGGCGCAATGATGCAGAAGCGCGTTGACGAGCGTGTGCGCGTCGTGTCCCGCGCCGGGATGAACCACCAGCCCGGCGGGTTTGTCGAGCACGAGCAAAACATCATCCTCGAATAAAATTTTCAGCGGAATTTCCTCCGGTTGCGCCTCGGCGGGTTTGGCCTCGGGCCAATGGATTTCCACCTGCTCGCCGGCGCGCGGCGCGTGAGTCGGTTTCACCATCCGGCCATTGACGCGCACATGGCCTTCCTCAATCAATCGTTGAAACGCGCCTCGTGAAGCGGCGGGAAAACGCCCGCGCAAAAAGGTATCCAATCGCGTGGACGGAAGCGTTTTTTCGATGACGAAAACTTCAGTGCGCGTGGACATGGGCGAAACCGCGATTCACCTGGACGGAGAAATTTCCGTCGTTTTCGCCTCGCGTTCATTGCGCCAGGTGATGAGAAACACGAGCGCGACACCGGTGCAGATCGCGCTGTCCGCCACGTTGAACGCCGGAAAACCGTAGGTCTGCCCGTTGCGTTGAATGTAGAAATAAAGGAAATCAATCACGTGATGAACGCGAATCCGGTCCACGAGATTTCCCATGATGCCGCCGATGATCAGTCCGAACGCAAGCTGCCCGATCCACGTTCGCGAATCGAAATGATGCCGGCTGAAAAACAGAACGATGAGCGCGATAAACGCGACAATTGCGAGAATTCCATTGTTGCCGGTGAATAAACTCCACGCTGCGCCCGTGTTTTCCCAATGAACGAATTTAAAAAATCCGGCGATGACAACCTTCTCCTGTTCGTAGCCGAGAAATCGCAGAACAAGCGCCTTGGTGATCTGGTCGCAAGCGAGCACGACCAGTGCAATGAGGGCAATGCGCCGGTTGGGCGTGCGGACAAGTGATCTGAGCAGGTTCATTTCAGACGCGCGGTGATTTAACTGGATGCCGCGCAAAAAACAATTTTTTTCAGCAGAAAGAAGTCATATCTGAAAATTTATCATCGGTTGACACAGACCGGATTCATGGAAAAATGAGACGTTGACATTGGAATGCGATTTTGGTCTTATCACCGCCCCTTTGACGGGAACAATTTTATGTACGCTGTATTAGAAACCGGAAGCAAACAGTATCGCGTCGCCGCGGGCGATACTTTGGAAATCGAGCGCCTGCCCATCGAGGCCGGACAGCCCGTCACCTTTGATCGCGTTCTGCTGGTCAATAACGACGGCAAAGTCACCGTGGGCGCGCCCACCGTCGCGAACGCCAGCATTGTCGGCGACGTGGTGGAACACATTCGCGGTGAAAAAAAACTCACCTTCAAAATGAAACGCCGCAAAGGTTATCACAAAACCATCGGCCATCGTCAGGAATTGACGATTGTAAAAATCAAGGAAATCAAATCCTGAAAATCAATTCCCGGATTTCAGCATCAACTTAATTTTATGGCACACAAGAAAGGTCAAGGCAGCGTTCGCAACGGACGCGACAGCGTCAGCAAACGGCTCGGCGTAAAACGGTTTGGCGGCGAAGCCGTCACTGCGGGCAGCATTCTCGTCCGCCAGCGCGGAACGAAATTTGTCGCCGGTCAAAATGTCGGCACGGGCCGTGACTGGACGTTGTTCGCGCTTGTGGATGGACGGGTGAAATTCGACAAAAACAGTCACCGTGTGAATGTTTTTCCCGAGGCGACGCCCGCCGCGAGTTAAATTTTTGAATCAACATTTCACGGCGAGGTCATTGGCCTCGCCTTTTTTATTTTGCGACGCCACATTTTCAATGGAGAACAGGACCGGAAACCAGAGCGGATTCCGTTTTTGACCGGGCAGGAATTGTTCGTTAAATTCGCGTTATGACCCTCACATTGCCGGAGATAAAAATGACGGAACGAGAAGTGAAGCAGGAGCTTGCGTTTTCGCTTTACGCCGCGCGCAAAATCACGCTGGTGCAGGCGGCGGACATCGCCGAGGTCGGACTTTTTGATTTCCAGGCGATGTTGCGTGACCGTCAAATTCCGCAACATTACAACGAACAAGATTTGGAAAACGATTTGCTGGCGTTTGGCGAACTTTGACTCTGATGATTGTCGTTGCCGATACTTCGGTCATTTTGAATTTATGTCGCATTCAGCACGAATACCTGCTGCAACAACTTTTTCAACGCGTCATGATTCCCAATCAGGTGGCGAATGAATTCTCAAGGCTCTCCAAATCTCAAATTCGGTTCGCAAACCTTGACATGCCTGATTGGATTGAAATCTCGTCCACGTTTGAGCCGTTTCCGCCGGAAGTCGTTCAGGCCGGCCTTGACCTCGGAGAGTCGGCTGCAATCACGTTGTGCCTGCGAAAGAACGCAGACGCGTTGCTCATTGATGAATCACCGGGCCGTATAATAGCGGCCAAACCTGGCATTCGCACTATTGGAATTCTCGGAATTTTAATCGAATCCCAAAAGCGGAAATTAATTCCGACGGTAAAATTTTTATTGGAAAAATTGGAAGGAGGCCGGGTTTTGGATCGCGCCGGATTTGCGCAATCGTGTTTTGCGACCGGCTGGAGAATAATTTCATGTTCATAGACGAAATCAAAATTTACGCCCGCGCCGGCCACGGGGGAAAAGGCTGCGTTGCGTTCCAGCGCGAGAAATATCGCCCAAAAGGCGGCCCGAGCGGCGGAAACGGCGGACGCGGTGGCGACGTGATTCTCGAAGCCGATCACGATTTGAACAATCTGATCGCGCAATTTTATCAACCGCGCCTGATCGCGGAATCCGGCGAAATGGGATTGGGAAAAGGCATGGACGGACACGCCGGAAAAGATCGCATCGTCAAAGTTCCCTGCGGAACGCTTGTCTGGAAACTCCCCTCGCCCGACGCACCGGCCACGGAATCGAGAGAAGACGATCCGCCCGAAAAAATTCCGGCTGCATTTCATTCCAGCATCAGTCATCGCCCGCTCATCCGCCATTCCCAGGCCGGATTGGCCGCGGAAATTGATCTCTCCGCCGAGAACGCGGAATCTTCGTCACCGAGCGGCAAACCCAAAGGCGAACTCGTCGCCGACCTGACACGTCACGGCCAGCGATTTGTTCTTTGCAAAGGGGGACGCGGCGGATTGGGCAATCGCAATTTCGCCACGGCCGTCCGCCAGACGCCGCGATTCGCGCAACCCGGCGAACCGGGCGACGAAGGCGAATATTTATTTGAATTGCGGATCATGGCGGATGTCGGGCTGGTCGGTTATCCAAACGCGGGAAAATCCACATTGCTGACCGCCATTTCCAGGGCGCGTCCAAAAATCGCTCCTTACCCGTTCACCACGCTGCACCCGCAAATTGGAATCGTGGAATACAGGGATTTTCATCGCCTGACCGTTTGCGATGTTCCTGGCTTGATTGAAGGCGCGC
>DASSNZ010000389.1:0-4592 GCA_035701135.1 Verrucomicrobiia bacterium | reverse complement strand
GAAATACGCAATGCTTCACGCGGACAAACCCGGCGAGACGAATTCCGGAATTCCACTGGAGAACGCCGAGCGTTTTATGCGCGCGCAAATGGCTGGAAACCTTTTTTGCCGCGGCGTGATCGAACCGGCATATTATTACCTGGGCAGCGATTATCGCGGCGGCGCGGGCAATTCCTACACGCTCACCTACATGTCGCAAATGGGCGGATGGAGCGTGCTGGATTACGCGCTGAATTTCGCGACGAACCGCGCGCCGTATCTGCGCCTCGGCTATCAATCGTTCCTCAGCGCCTGGGCTTTGATGAACACCGGCACGCCGGAATCCAATTACGGTTACTGGTATCCGGGAAAGGAAAACGACGGCGGCGCGGGCGGCGGATTTGAACCGGCTCCGTACGGACGCACCTGGCTCGGCCAGCCGCATCATCGCGGTTCGTGGTATTTCGCCAGCGAAATTGATCTGGGCTACTGCGGCGCGATGCGGACGGCGGCGACAATTCTGGCGGACGATCCGATTTTTGGACGATTTTGTTTCGGCGGCGATTTCCGCGAGACATCGAAAGAAATCGAAGCGACTCCGAAGGACGGTTTGCGCCGGCGGTTTTTTGCGGAACTGAACAATGGAAAATTTTCTCTGCTGCTGGACAACGACCGATTCGCCGCGTCTCGTCCGATTTCCTTCGCGAAGGATTTCTCGGAAATCCATTTCATCATCGAAACGGATAATCCGACGAAACATTCCGCGAAAATCCGGATTGGAGGATTGCCGCCCGGAAACTATACGCTTCGCACCGCAAAAAATTCAGCCGGTGAATTTTCCATTCAAACGGGACGAACGGCCGAAATCAATTTGCCGATGGACGCCGGCGCAAATCCGACCGCGTTCACTGTTTCGAAGCGATAGTTGTCTAATTTCGTTTTGCGAATATTTGCTGAGAATTCTGTTGAGTTTCCACAGCGGAAACAGGTGAGCGCGATGAAAATTCGTCAGATCGAACCGCGCGAGCGGATGGCGTCGCGGATTTCCGCGAGGAGTTTTTCCTCGTTGGTCGGCGGCGGCGGTGCGGCGGGAGCGACGGGCGCAGGCGGGCGTTTGAGATTGTTGATGACTTTGACGAGCATGAAAATACAGAACGCCACGATCAGGAAATCTATGACGGTGTTGATGAACGCGCCGTAGCCGATCACTGCCGCGCCGGCGTCCGTCGCATCCGCAAGCGTTTTTACCGGCTTGCCCGCTTTGGTCAGTTTGCCGGGATCGAGGTTGATGAAGAAATCCTTGAAATCCACGCCGCCCATCAGTTTGCCAATCGGCGGCATGATGATGTTGTTGACCAGCGAAGTGACGATTTTTCCGAAGGCCGCGCCAATGACCACGCCGACGGCGAGGTCTATCACGTTGCCGCGCATCGCGAACTCTTTGAATTCTTTTGCCATGCTCATAAAACGCCTTTCGTTTTGGGGTTTGTTTTGGATCAGAATTTGTAGGCCAGCGCGCTGACGAGTTTTAAATCGTTGGATTTGCGGCCGGGCGCGGGATCATTGTCGAAGGTGTCCTGCAAAAACGTTCTCAGGCTCAGTTTTTTCGTCAAAGCGGTTTCAACTCCGATTTCCGCATTGATGATGAAATTGTTGAAATCGTCCACCTGCGGAAGAATTTCCACCGATTGCCATATTTTCGCGTGGTCATTGATTTTCTGATCAAACCGTTCCGCAAGTCGCAAGGTCAGATACGTATTGGAGTCGTTTCCCTGTTTTTCAAAAACAACGCCCGGGCCGGCTTCCGCGCTCAATTGCGTGGCGGTCGTCTTGATGAAATAATATCCCGCGCCGGGGCTGAACGTGACGCGATACTTCAAATCCGCTGGCGCGTCATGCAGCGCGTCGAGACGCATGTAGCCATAGAAACGGTCGGAAAAAAGGCGATTGTACTGGCCGAATCCGTGGAGCGTTTCGGCGTTTTTCACATGGTCATTTTCGCCGTAGGTCGCGTCCGCGCCGAGATGAATTTCGTTGTTGTCCCATTTTTTCGCGGTGAGAATGTTTCCGGTGAAAAGCAACGTGTCGCTGTTCCCGCGCGTCAACGTGAGCCCAACCGCGGCGGAGGAATCCCATCCTTTCGGAACCGCGGCGTCGTCGGCAAATGTCATCGTTGCGCCGCTCGCGACGAAAGCGCCGGCGAGCGTGAGATTGAAGAATTGGTGTGTCAGGCTTGATCTGTATTTTTTCATAGTTGTTGAATGGTCGAAAAACCGGGTTTCCCGCGTGAACACGGCTATTTTGAGCGAAAATGGAAATTTTGAAAGCTGATTTTTTGAAGCCGCGCTTTTCCGGCGCACGGCAATTTCACCTTCCGAAATCCACCGCAGCAGGTGGGTTTTTCGCTGTGTCGCGTTGTCACACGATTTTCAAAAAATTCACGAATCGAACTGAGCCGAAACGGTGCGGCTGGAAAAGCTCTCAACCACCGATGAACACGGATTCACACGGATAAAAGGCAAACTGAAAGTGGAGAAGCGGTATTCACCGGACGACGAGTTCCTCTGACCATTTAAAAACATCGCCTATTCATTCTGATCCGTGTTCATCCGTGTTCATCCGTGGTTTTCAAACTGTTCCGGCTGAGATGCCGTGTCGGTTTCAAACATCAATTACGTCCGCGCGATCCAGATTTTCCGGCGATGCCATGGAATCGCGTTCGCGCTTGCGGCGAATTGCGATAACGACCGCGACGCAGCCGGTCCAGGTCGGCAGAAAATCCACGATCGGGACCAATTCCGCGATGAACGTCGGCAACAGCAACGGATGAAAACCGATCAGGCGCGTGGTTAAAATCATTGCGATCACGTCAATCAATTCGTCGGCGAAAGCCCAGCCGAACGGGCCGAGGGCAAGTTGAATTCCATCGGCGAGAATGGCCGCAATGTACGCGAACCGGATTCGGCGCGAAGTGAGAGCGGGTTTGCGGAAAAGTTTGTTCATGCCGGATTCAAAACGAATTTCGCGAAACGGAAAAGCAGGAATCCGGCGGCTGGAACCGAACGCGGACAATCAGTAACCGAGCCGGAATTTGTATCGGAGAATGTTTCGGCAATAGACTTTTCGGATGCTGTCCTTGTTCCGCCAGCCGCGGCAGCAGATTTCGCCGTCGGCGGAAGTTTTGCGCGCGGCAATCGCGGCGGCCAGGGCGTCGCTCAGATCAAAATCGCCTCGAACGCATTCCTTGTTCTGGCAATCGAATCGAAAAACGGATTTGGCGTGCGCGAGATTTACCGCGTATTTCATCTGGCCGGTGCGTTTGACGCCGTCGGGCGGAAAGAAGGACAATTCGACTTTGAGCGATTTTAATTTGGGAAACGCGACGGCGAGTGTATCTGATTTCAAAACGCGCCGGCTCTCTTTTTGACGAAATTTCGCGCGCGGGCTGGTGGTAAGAGGCGGCATAATTTTAGAATTCCTTCGACTGCACCCGGGACTTTACACAAAATACGCGCTGCCGTCTTTAACAATTTTGAGATTTCAAAGGATTTTTTCGAATTGCAAAAATCCGCCGGACTTTTGTTGAACGAGGTCTGGTTCCTGCTTTTCTATATTCAAACGGTTCGTGTAAAATGTCTTTGATGAATCTCGCCAGCGCGTTTGCAAAGTCGGTGGAGCGGCACGCGGAAAAAACCGCCCTGTTCTGGGGCGACAAAACGTATTCTTATTCGGAATTGTGGAGCCACACCTTGTTTCTCGCCGGAATTCTGCGCCAGCAATTCGGCGTTCGGCCCGGCGACCGCGTGGCGCTGTGGCTTAAAAATTGTCCAGAATTCATCCCGTCACTGTTCGCAATTTTACACGTGGGCGGAGTCGTCACGCCGATCAACAATTTCCTGAAACCGCACGAAGTGGGTTTTATTCTCAATGATGCGGAAGCGGATGTTTTGATTACCGACACCGAATTGGGCGCGCAGTCTGAATCGCTCCGCGCGCAGCGATCTTCGCTCAAGATGTTGAACGTGGAACGCGCTTTGGCGTCGTTTCCCATTCCGCCGGAAAATGTGAAATTTGAAACCGGGCTTTTGCGAAATCCCGCGCGGACGGAAGCGGACCTTGCGGTGCTGATTTACACGTCCGGCACGACGGGCCGGCCAAAAGGCGCGATGCTTTCGCACGGAAATCTGCTGCACAATGTCGAAAGCTGCCGGATTTGTTTGCATACCATTTCCGAGGACCGTCTTGGCGTGCTTCTGCCGATGTTTCACAGTTACATGATCACCGTCGGGATATTTCTTCCGATGCTTGTCGGCGGTTCCATTGTCGTAATCAAATCGCTGCATCCGGCGCGAAATGTGATTCAGGAAATTTATACGCGGCGCATCAGCATTTTGCCCGCAATTCCTCAATTCTATCGGGCGCTGGCCGGCGCGGAAATTCCGGCGCCGCTGCCGTTGCGAATCTGCATCAGCGGCTCGGCTTCGCTGCCGGTTCAGATATTGAGGGATTTTGAAAAAAAATTCGGCATTCCGCTGATCGAAGGATACGGCCTGAGCGAAGCCAGCCCGGTCGTGTCGAAAAATCCGCTCGACAGCACGCGCAAACCCGGCTCC
>DASSNZ010000388.1:0-4282 GCA_035701135.1 Verrucomicrobiia bacterium | reverse complement strand
ATGCAATGTCTGTCGGAAGCAAATCAGTAACTTCGCAGCTGGTGATGAAGGCGACGACGATATGACGATTTACGCCAATGGGTTCGGTTAGACAAACAGTCGGGCGAAGTTTTGTTGCCGAAAGGTCATCGAATGGAAAAGGGATGAGAAAAATTTTACCGCGCGTCAAAAGGTTTGCCATCGGTGGAACGATAAATTTCGGGTTCTTCTTTTAGAAAATCAAACGCGGAATTTTTTGACGCGGCGCGCAACCATGCGTCTTCGTTCATGTCATCGCCTTCGACGTTTGCATCGAATTCGGAAACAGAAATTTTCAACGGCTGGTTCAGCGGAAGTTTTACCGGCGAATCAGGCACAATTACTTTTCCATCAAAATGCGCCAGCAGCGTTGTCATTTGTGTTAAATTAGCGGATATCAGCCTGAAAGCCAGCCCTAATGTTCACGGATTTATTTTAACGCAGAGGCGCGGAGACGCAGAGAAAAATTCTTTGGCGTTGGTTTCATCAGTTAAAGCGATAGAAATTGGCGAATAAATTCATCCGGTTTGATTGGTTTTGGTTTGTAACCGGCAGAACGACGAATTTTGCTTCGGCAGCAATCGCAATCGCAGAATTTATTGTCGTCCGGATCGGTCGAAATCACATTCAAACGGAATTGCGGGCTGGCGCGGCGGATATTTCCGTGAAGCTGGGGAAGCAATTCGAGCAACGATGCCACGTCATGCCAGCGTTCCGCACCCGAAAGTTGCGTGATGATTTCCTGATACTCGAACAGAATTTCCGTAGAAACAGCGAGTGTAATTTGACCATCAAGCAGCGCGCGGAGAATCGGCTGGAACGGCTGTTTGCGGCCAAAAATCTGGAGAAACACGCCGGTGTCCAGGCAAACGGTCATGCGTAACGATGTCCGGCGCGGAAATTGCGACATCTGGAATTGTCTTTGCCATTTCCAAATTATTGGCGCGCACGGCGGCAGCTCGAACCAACTCCAAAACAATTATCAAAGGCAACCAAGCAAGCCAACCAACAACATTGGCCAAGGACTTTTAGCGCCTAATCGTCCTAAAATGAATGGAATAGCAAAAATGGCTACAAACGATTTCCGCAGCAATAAATTCCATTTTCCAATTCATGCCGATTTGATTTTACCGCAGAGGCACAGAGATGAAGAGTTTTATTTTTCTATCCGTCCTTGCGTTCTGCGTTAAAAATTATTCCTCATCATCCTTCACGCCCTGCATCCGTTTCGACGGGCAGCCGGCGCGCAGCCAGCCGTTCACGAATTGATCCAGATCGCCGTCCATGACGGATTGAACATTGCTCGTCTCGATTCCCGTGCGCAAATCCTTCACCATTCGATACGGCTGAAACACATAGCTGCGAATCTGGTTTCCCCACGACACGCTGCCTTTCTCGCCGTAAAATTTTTCCATGTCCGCTTTTGCTGCGTCGAGGCGCTGCGCGTAAATCCGGGAAAGCAGCAGCTTCATCGCCGTGGCGCGATTCTGATGTTGCGAGCGTTGCGCCTGCGACGCGACGACGAGGCCCGTCGGAAGGTGGGTGATGCGAACGGCGGTTTCCACTTTGTTCACGTTCTGACCGCCTTTGCCGCCGGAACGAAACGTGTCCACCTGAAATTCATTCGGCGGAATGACAATTTCGGTCGTGTTTTCCTCAAGCTCGGCAATTGTGTCCACGCTGGCGAAGCTGGTGTGCCGCCGTTTGTTGGAATCGAACGGCGAAATGCGCACGAGCCGATGCACGCCGCGTTCCGCCTTGCAATAGCCGTAAGCCATTTCGCCGCTGATGAGCATCGTGATGCTTTTCAGTCCGGCGGTTTCGCCGGGCAGTGCGTCGGTGACCTCCACTGTCCAGCCGCGCGATTCGGCCCAGCGCGTGTACATGCGCGAAAGCATTTCCGCCCAGTCCTGCGCTTCGGTTCCGCCCGCGCCGGCGTTGATGCTGAGAATGCAATTGCTTTTGTCGTGCGGGCCGTTGAGGAAAACGCGCAGTTCGAGCGCGTCCAATTGCTTGAAAAATTTCGCGAGATCGGCTTCGAGTTCGGCCTGGATTTTTGCCTGCGACGCTTCCGGTTCGGATTCACCCAATTCAACCATGACCTGGAAATCCTCGAGTTGTTTTTCCGCCTTGAGCAGCGGCTCGATTTTTCCGCGAAGGGAATTGGCCTCGTCAATGAACTTTTGCGCCTGCTCGCGGTTGTTCCAGAAACTTTCCGAAGCCATCAAAGCGTTCAATTCGCCAAGGCGTTTTTGCGCGTTGGCGACGTCAAAGAAACCTCCGCAGATGAGCGAGTTTCTCGGATGCCGTCGAAATTTCCGCCGTGATGGTGTCGAACATATTTCGGCAAAATACAGAATCCCGCGGTCAGAATCCAGAGAGGATTCGTTTGGATTTTTCAAATCGCTTCTCTTGCAAAACGCTCGAACTCTGTTGAACTTGTCTCCTATGTTTCGCTCGTTTTTTATTCTGGCTCTCGCGGCGTTTCTCGCCGGTTGCGGTCAACAATCCAATTCGACGGTTGCAAATTCCAATCCGCCGGCGTCCACAGAAACCAACCTGCAAACATTCCAGGTCAAAGGCGTCGTCATCGAAGTGAATCCGAAAGAGAAGTATGTGAAAATCAAGCATCAGGACATTCCGAATTACATGCCGGGAATGACGATGCCGTTCGATGTCAAAGACACAAATGTGCTGACGGGAATCGCGGCGGGCGATCCGGTGACGTTCCGGTTGAATGTCACCGACACGGACGCGTGGGTGGATGAAATTCAGGTGACCGGTCCAAAGACAAACGCTCCGCCGACCACCGGCGCGTTTCGCAAAGTTCGCGATGTCGAACCGCTCAACGTCGGCGATGTCATGCCGGAATATCATTTCACCAATCAATTCGCGAAACCGTTCAGCACGGCGCAATTCAAAGGCCAGGCGCTCGCGATCAATTTTTTGTTCACGCGCTGTCCGTTGCCGACGATGTGTCCGCTGACAGCGCGGCATTTTGAGGAGACGCAGGAAAAACTGCTCGCGATGACAAACGCGCCAACGAACTGGCATTTGCTCACGATTTCGTTTGATCCGGAATTCGACACGCCCGCCGTGTTGAAAAATTACGCGCAATTTTACAATTACAATTCGAATCGCTGGACGTTCGCGACCGGCGCGCTGATTGACATCACGGCCATTGCGGAGCAATTCGGCGAGGCGTTCTGGCACGATGAAAAAGGAAGCATCAGCCACAATCTCCGCGCCGCAGTGATTGATGCTTCGGGTCGCGTGCAAAAAATTTTCGTGGGAAACGAGTGGAGTTCCGATGAACTGGTCGCGGAAATGGTGAAAGCGGCGGGAAAGAAGTAATCGCACGCGCGGGATTTAAATCGGTCGTTTTTCGGACCAAACGAAATCGCGTCGGCGTTGCGCCGAACTGTAAAGCATGGCAAAGTTCTGCCATGAAGATTACGCCAGACAACACCTATCGGATCGTTCTGACGCGGGAAATGCGAACGGCTTTGAACCTGAAACCCGGTGAGCCTCTGGAAGTTTCTATCAATCCCGAGCGATCCTGCTGACGACCGCGAAAAAGGAAAAAGGCAAACTCGCGCGAAAAGGCAAAATGCTCGTTTATACGGGCGACATCCCGGACGTGGACATCGTCGAAGCGGTCAACAGGGCCAGGCGATGAATTACCTTGATTCGTCAGTGATCATTCCCGCGTTGCTGGCTAAACATCCAAAACACGCGGCGTGCAAGTTTGCCGTGGACCAGGATTCAGTCACGAGCAACCATGCGCTGGCGGAATCGTTCAGCGCCATGCCTGGCATCTACAAAGTGCCTAACACGTTCGCCTCCGCCGCGATCGCGTCCTTCGCCCGCGTCGTCGCGATCAAGGAAATTTCCACGCCGGTTTACCTTTCAGTGATTGACCAGGCGCAAAAACGCGGGGTCAGGGCGGATTGATTTATGATTCAATTCACGCGGAAGTGGCAAGACGTATTGGTGCCGCGCTTCTGTTGACTTGCAATGTGTCAAACTTTCACCACGTCGCGCCAGATTTGAACGTTGTTGCACCGGATTAAATAAATGTTCGGGAAATAAAAATTCGCGTTCCGGTTTGAAACTAAGCCGCTGTGATAACATTCGCTCATCCCAGATCCACCGGATCAATATCCACCGCGAGCGTCACGTCGTCAGGCAAAGCAAGCGACTGAATAATTTTCGCGAGTTCCCGGCTCAGGGCGCTCATGCGCGGCGTCCGCAACATAATCTG
>DASSNZ010000387.1:0-4396 GCA_035701135.1 Verrucomicrobiia bacterium | reverse complement strand
AGGCTCGCGCGGCGCGGTCGGGATATTTGAACGTGGGAATGCGCGCTTCGTTGAGAATGTCCTCGCCTTTTTCGACTTCGCCCGCGCCCATCCAGCTTGCGAGAATCGGTTTGCCTTCGATGTGCGAAAACGGTTTCAACTCCTCGGCGGTCGCGGTCGGATCGGTCATGGCCTGCGGCGTGAGAATGACCAGCAAACCGTCCGTGTCAGGATCTTTGGCGACGGTGTCAACGGCGCGCGCGTATAATTCCGGTCCGGCGTCGCCGATGATGTCCACGGGATTTCCATGGCTCCATGTCGGCGGCAGAAACTGGTTGAGCGATGCCATGGTTTCGGGAGTTAAATCCGCGAGTTGTCCGCCGCTCGTGATGAGCGCGTCGGTCGCGAGAACGGCGGGACCGCCGGCGTTGGTGACAATGGCGAGGCGCGGGCCTTTTGGACGCGGCTGTTTGGACAGAACCTCCGCCATGTCGAACACTTCCGAAATACTGTCCACGCGCAAAACGCCCGCGCGTTGAAATGCGGCCTGTAAAACTTCATCGCTGCCGGTCAGCGATCCGGTGTGCGACGCCGCGGCTTTGGCGGCGGCGGCGGTCCGACCGGGTTTGATGACGATGATGGGTTTGGTCAGCGCCACTTCCCGCGCGGCGGAAAGGAACGCGCGCGCGTCGCCGATGGTTTCCATGTAAATGACGATGCTCTTGGTGTTTGGATCGTCGCCAAGATGATAAATCAAATCGCCCCAGCCGACATCGAGCATCGAGCCGAGCGAGGCGAAAACGCTGAAACCCACTTTCTCGCGCAGGCTCCAATCGAGAATTGCCGTGCAAAGCGCGCCGCTCTGGCTGATGAACGCGACATTTCCCGGACGCGCCATGCTCGCGGCGAATGTCGCGTTGAAATTTCCGCGCGGCGACATGACGCCGAGACAATTCGGTCCGACGATCCGCAGATTTCCGCGCCGTGCCTCCGCGAGAATTTGCTGTTCCAAAGCCGCGCCGGCCGCGCCGGTTTCCTTGAATCCGGCCGAAATGATAATGGCGCCGCGCACATCGGCGGTGACGCATTCATTGACGATGCCGGGAACGGCTGAAGCGGGCGTGATGATGACGGCGAGGTCGGGTTTTTTGGGCAAGGCGGAAATGTTAGGATATGCTTTGAGTCCGAGAACCGAATCCTGAATGGGATTTACCGGAAAAATTTCACCGGAAAATCCGCCGCTCAGAAGATTGGACATTACCGTCCGGCCCACGCTGCGTTTGCGTTCCGTCGCGCCGACCACGGCGACAACCCGGGGCGCGAAAATCGGATCGAGCGGACGCCCTTCCGCGCGGAAAATATCATGGGCGGATTCGGCGCGGGGAGATTTTGCGGGAACGGCGGGATGAGGTTTGGCGGAATCACGTTTCATAGTTGTATGATAATTGATTTGCGCCCGGACGCTCCGGAATTCAAGGCCGGCGCGGCGAAATCTTGACCTTGGACAATGATTTACGCGATTTCATCAATTGGAAGGCGAAGTCAAGAGTCGAAATTGAAATGTAACGCGCGGGTTTGATGAAAACTTCCCCGGGCGCATTGACATTGGAATTTGTGCCGATACTCTGTTCCACCACTCCACGCACATAAGTGTCGTGCAGTGCTTGTTAAGACGTGGCAGAAAAAGACGATTACTTAGTGGACATGCTGGTGGATCTCGGATTCGTGAGTCCCCAGCAGCTTATCCCGCTCCGCGCTGAAGCCGAATCCGCCGGAGTTGGCCTGGTGGATTTGATGCTCGCCAATCATGTGGTTCGCCCGGCGGATGTGACTCAGGCGAAAGCCGCGCATTTTGGCGCGGAAGTCGTGAATCTGAACGAAATTCAGATTCAGGACGACGTCATCGCTCTTATTCCCCGGCACATTGCCCGCAAATACCGCGTGGTTCCGGTTTTCAAACACGGCGACAATCTCACCATCGCGCTCGCCGATCCGTCGGATCTGGAGACCATTGATACGCTTTCGCATCTGTTGACTGCGGAAATCAGCGTTCAGGTTGCGGATGAAGCCGATATTGAAGCGGCGCTGAACAAATATTACGGAGGCGAAAAAAGAGGCATCGCCGAGGATTCGCGCTTCAAGGATGTCATTCAGGAACTGACCGAGGAACATGTTCAGGCAAACCTCGCTGCGGCTGCCGATGGCGCTCCGGTCGAAGCGGATGCGCCGTTGATCAAACTTGTCAATCAACTGATCATTGACGCGTTTAAAATGCGCGCTTCGGATATTCATCTGGAGCCGCTGGAAAAAACGTTCCGGTTGCGTTACCGGATTGACGGCGTGATGCAGGAAGTGAAATCGCCGCCCAAACGATTGCAGGCCGCGATCATCGCGCGATTGAAAATCCAATCCAACATGTCCATCGCCGAACACCGGATTCCGCAGGACGGGCGCATTCAGACGCAGGTTGGAAATAAACTCATTGATTTGCGCGTATCCTGTCTGCCGACCAGCCATGGCGAAAGCATCGTCATGCGTATTCTGGACAAGGAAGGCTTGCGGCTGGGCTTGCCGGAACTGGGATTTTTCACGGACGACCAGCAAACGTTCGAGCGATTGATCGGTTTGCCCGACGGCATTTTGCTGGTGACCGGCCCGACCGGCTCGGGAAAAACGACGACGCTTTATTCCTGCCTTCATTTCATCAATCGTCCCGATAGAAAAATCATCACGGTTGAAGATCCGGTTGAATATATTCTGGCCGGAATCAATCAGGTGCAGGTCAACGAAGCCGTCGGCCTGACTTTTGCCACGGCGCTGCGCTCGATTCTGCGTCAGGCGCCGAACGTCGTAATGATCGGGGAAATTCGCGACATTGAAACCGCGTCCATCGCGATCAACGCGTCGCTGACCGGCCATCTGGTTTTCTCGACGCTTCACACGAACGACGCGCCGAGCGCGGTGACGCGTTTGATTGATATTGGTGTGAAACCGTTTCTCGTGGCGTCCTCCACGCGGGCGTTGATGGCGCAACGTCTGGTGCGAAAAGTCTGCAAACAATGCGGCGCGCCGAGCATGCCGAACGAGGTGGAACTGCGCGCGCTGAATCTGGATGCGGAGACGATCAAGAACGCGAATTTCATGAAAGGCAAAGGCTGCTCGAATTGCTCGGGCACGGGCTGCCGGGGACGTTTTGGCATTTTTGAAATTTTCGTGATTGACGACGAGGCGCGGAAATTGATTTACGAAAAAGTTCCCTCCTCCGTTTTGCGCGCCCGGGCGCGTGAGATGGGAATGCGCACGTTGCGCGAGGATGGCATCCGCAAAGTGCTTGCGGGATTGACCACGCCAGAGGAAGTGATTCGCGCCACGGTGGGCGATGTGGACTGATGCCCCGCAAATGAGATTCCCCGCGTGCCAAATTCCATGTTAAACTGTCTAAAGTTGAAATAGATCCATGTCCTACTCAATGTCCGATTTGTTGCAGTTGGTGGTTTCGGAAGGTTCTTCCGACCTGCACATCCGTGTGGGAACACCGCCAACCATCCGCGTTCACGGCATTTTACATCGCGTCGAAGGTCCGGCGCTTTCCGCCGACGATACTGAAGAGTTGATGCGCAGCATCACTTCGGACGACCACATCCAGCACGTCCGCGAGCGTGGCGGCGCGGATTTCGCGTTCGCGTTCGGCGAGGCGGCGCGTTTCCGCGTGAGCGTTTTCAAGGAAAAAGGAAATTTCGGCCTCGTGCTGCGCCAGATTCCGAGCAAGTTGCTCACGATGGAGCAGATCGGCATTCCGCCATCCGCCAAGGAATTGCTCTACAAACCGCGCGGATTGATTCTCGTCACCGGCCCGACCGGTTCGGGAAAAACGACGACGCTGGCGTCCATGTTGAATCTGGTCAATGAAGAACGCGACGAGGTGCATCTCATCACGATCGAAGATCCGATTGAATATTATCACAAGCACAAGAAAGCGCTCATCACGCAGCGCGAAGTCGGCGTGGACGTGCCGAATTTCGCCGAAGCGCTGCGCCGCGCGCTGCGCCAGGATCCGGACATGATTCTGGTCGGTGAAATGCGCGATTTGGAAACGATCGAAGCCGCGATCACGGCGGCGGAAACGGGTCACCTGGTTTTCGGAACCTTGCACACCACCGGCGCGGCGAAGACGATTGACCGTTTGGTCAACGCGTTTCCGGTGAACCAGCAGGAAATGATTCGCATCCAGCTTTCAACCGTGTTGCAGGCGGTGATTTCGCAATTGCTGATTCCCCGCATTGACAAACCCGGTCGCGTGGCGGTTTTTGAAATCATGGTCAACACGCCGTCCATCGCCGCGCTGATTCGCGATAACAAAAGTTTCCGAATTCAATCCGACATCCAGACGGGCGCGAAATACGGCATGGTGACGCTC
>DASSNZ010000386.1:0-12147 GCA_035701135.1 Verrucomicrobiia bacterium | reverse complement strand
GACGGCGTCGGCGTTGGCTCCGGCGTGAGAACGACCTGAAAATCATTTCCGGCAAAAACTTCGGCGGTGATTTGGGCGAATCTGTCGGAAAAGAACCTGCGATCGAACCCGATCACGACTTTTGGTTCGCGCCCAAAAATTTCGGATTTCGGATTTTGGATTTCGGATTTCCAAAAATCCGCCGTTGCCTGCGCGACGCGCGCCACGTTTGAAAAGGTGAAACCCTCCGCGATGACAGATCGCCAGCCATCAGTTCCGAATTTGATTTGCATCACGGCGAAAGTCTGACACACGAATGTTTCCGTGCCAAGTGTGGGAAAACATTTCAGAGTCCGCTTTACGGAACGCAACGGGGAAGGGAGCTTTTGAGAATTAAATCAATCCGCGACAGCCGCAACTTCGCTGGTCAGCTTCCGCATTTTCGCGACGGCACTTTTTAAATTGCGCTGGTGGAAAAGAGTCGTGCCGCTGATGAACGCGTCCGCGCCCGCGGCGGCGCATTCGGGAGCGGTTTTGAAATCAATGCCACCGTCCACCGCGATGTGATAGCTCAAATTTTTTTCGCGCCGCCATGCCGCCGCCTGCTGGATTTTCGGCAGCATTTCATAAATAAATTCCTGCCCGCCAAAACCTGGATTCACGGTCATGACGAGCAGCGTGTCAATTTTGTCCAGATACGGCAAAACCATCGAGATCGCCGTGGGCGGATTGACAGCGAGTCCGACCTTTTTGCCAAGCGATTTGATTTTCCAAAGCAGCGGCGTGACATGCTCGCCGAGTTCGACGTGAATATTGATCTGATTTGCGCCGGCCCTGGCAAAAGGTTCCAGCAGAATTTCCGGTTTCGCGCACATTAAATGCACATCGAAAAACAGTTTGGTCAAAGGACGAAGCGTCTGGACGATTCCGGGTCCGAATGAAAGATTCGGAACGAAATGACCGTCCATAATGTCGAGATGCAGCCAATCCGCATGGGAACGATTCGCGCGGCCAACTTCCCTGGCCAGATGTCCGAAATCACTGGCGAGAAGCGATGGCGCGATAATCATGGCCGGGAGAATAGGGGATGAAAGATGGAAAGTGGAAGATGGAAATATTTGGAATCCATCGGCGATTTTCCACCGTCCATTTTCAACCTGCCCTGGAATCAGACCGGTGCGGGCGCTGGATTTCCAAGTCCCGGCAATTTGGGCGAGGCCGGTTTGGGCGGAACTTCCGGCAACGGCGTTCCGGCGGGCGCGCCGTGCGGCGGCTCCACGTTTTGCGGAGGCGTCGGAGGCGGCGTGAATTTGCCGGTGCGGATGATTTCCTCCACCTGCGAACCTTCCAGCGTTTCGTATTCCAACAACGATTTGGCGATAACTTCCAGTTTATCGCGATTGTTGAAAATAATATCATGCGCCGTCTGATACGCCTCGTCCGTGATGCGCTTGATTTCGCTGTCAATCTCGCGCGCGGTGTGCTCGCTGTAAATTTTTGCGCGGCTCACTTCGCGGCCCAGGAAAACGTATTCGTCGTCCTCGCCGTACTGCACCATTCCGAGTTTATCGCTCATGCCGAACTGACAAACCATCGCGCGCGCAAGCTGAGTCGCCTGCTGAATATCCATCGCCGCGCCCGTTGAAAGGTCTTCGGAAACAATTTCCTCCGCGATGCGTCCGGCCATGGTGACCGCGATCATATCGAGCATTTCCTTTCGTTTCCGGCTGTGCATGTCCTGCTTGGGCAGATACATCGTCGCGCCAAGCGATTGGCCGCGCGGAATAATTGTGACTTTATGCAACGGATGCGTGTGCTTGAGCAAGACGTTGACGAGCGCGTGACCGGCTTCGTGCCACGCAGTAAATTTCTTTTCCTCATCGGTCATTGCCAGACTGCGGCGTTCGCGGCCCCAACGCACTTTGTCGCGCGCCTCTTCCAATTCCTCCATGCCAACGCCTTTCTTGTTCGTGCGGGCGGCTAGCAACGCAGCTTCGTTCAATAGATTGGCGAGTTCCGCGCCGGAAAATCCGGGTGTTCCGCGGGCAATAATGGACAAATCCACGCCAGGCAGAAGTTTCACGTTTTTGGCGTGAACTTTCAAAATGCCTTCGCGGCCGCGCACGTCCGGCAAATTCACCGTGACCTGACGATCAAAACGTCCCGGACGCAACAGCGCCGGATCAAGAACATCGGGCCGATTCGTCGCCGCGATAATGATGATTCCTTCCTGCGTATCAAAACCGTCCATTTCGACGAGCAACGCATTCAAGGTCTGTTCGCGTTCGTCGTTGCCGCCGCCGAGACCATGTCCACGGCTGCGACCCACGGCGTCAATTTCATCAATGAAAATCAAACACGGCGTGGCTTTGCGCGCCTGTTCGAACATGTCGCGGACGCGGCTGGCGCCAACGCCGACGAACATTTCCACGAAATCCGAACCGCTGATGCTGAAGAACGCGGCATCCGCTTCGCCGGCAATTGCTTTGGCGAGCAGCGTTTTGCCGGTTCCGGGAGGGCCAACCATCAGCACGCCTTTTGGAATGCGTCCGCCGAGGCGTTGAAATTTTTTCGGGTCTTTGAGGAATTCGACCAGTTCGGAAACTTCCTCAATGGCTTCCTCAATTCCCGCGACATCTTTGAATGTGGTTTTGTTCCGTTCTTTCGCGAGCAATCGGGCTTTGCTCTTGCCAAAACTGAGCGCGCCTTTACCGGCCATTTTGATCTGGCGAATAAAGAAAAACCAGATGAACGCCGCGATGGCAACAATCGGAAGAACGCTCCAGATGAGGCTCAACATCACCGTGCTTTGCTCGCCGTATTGCGATGGCGGCAATTTGTTGAGCTTGTTCAACAATTCCTCGGTGAGCGGCATTTTGATGCGAAACGGAACCAGTTCGTCTTTGAGAATATTTCCGTTTGCGTCGGTTTTTTCGTATTTGCCGGTGATTTCCTGCAACTGCGATTGGGGGCTGTAATTGATTGTCGCGCTGGCGATCAGGTTGGAATCCACTTTCGAAATAAATTCCTGCGGCTTGAGAACCTCGCTTGGCGATTCGTGCATGCCTTTGACCATCATCAACGTAATGACGCACCCGATGATCACGACCCAGACCATCCACGTACGCGGCGGAATTTTTGAATCTCCGGCTTTCTTCGGATTCTTTTCGTCGTCTTTAAATTTGTTTTCGTCTGCCATGATGTTATTGCGCCAAGTTACCACGATAGGAAATGGGTCGCAACCGCATGATTTAAGGCCGCTTCCACGTCCATTGCAAGCGGCGAATCGTCTCCGGCGAAATCTTGAATCGTTCGCCAATCCGTAATTTTTCGACCCAGAAAATTTCCCCGTCCGCAGTCGTTGCAACAATCAGACTGCGGCGTTCCTCACGTGGAATTTTCCGGTTTGTAAATAAATCCTGCAATTTCACCGGCGCGCTCATGCCAATCGGCTGAAAGCGATCGCCCGCCTGCCAGAACCGCAAAACAATTATCGAACCGACGCAATCCGCGTCAAAAACCTCGCTTCCGACGCGCGGTCTCGGAATGGAAAAAGCGCGTGACGTGGATTTTCGCCACTGAATAGTCGCGCCGCCGAACTCAAATTTTCCGGTCGTTCCGGCGAGGTTAAAACGTTTCTGATGATCGGAAGCTCCTGCGGTTTTGACGAAATTTTTCCGCCGGCTTTCTCCGCTTTTGTCGCGCCACACGGCGGTTTGCGGCGAAACCGGAACGGGTTTTTCAGGGGAAATTCTCAAGGTTTCGATCAATTCATAATCCGGCTCGATTCCGTGGCGAATCAGTTGAAGCTGAATGCAACGACGCTGCACGGCAATGTGAAGATTTTCAAACGGCGTTCGCTTCGCAAGCCACCGCGCCGCCTCCGAATTTACAAAATCCGATTCGGCGGAAACCAAATCCATCGCGCGTCCGATCACGCGATCCAGCGCGGGCTGATAACTCCGGCGCAGCAACGGAATCAATTCATGCCGGATCCGGTTCCGCTGAAAATCCAGCGACGCGTTGCTCGCGTCTTCGCGAAATGGAATTTTGTTTTCGGCCGCGTATTCGGCCAGCGCCGATTTGGATTCCGCGAGCAGCGGGCGGACCAATTTGATTTTCGGATGACCCGGCGCGCTTCGGGAAAATTTCATTCCGGCCAATCCTTCCGCGCCGCTTCCGCGCAGCAATCGCAGAAAAAATAATTCCAATTGATCGTCCGCGTGATGCGCCAGGGCGATGGTTTTGATTTTCATTTTAGCGGCCGTTCGCGCGAGAAAATCGTGGCGCAATTCGCGCGCCGCCATTTCAATCGAAAGTTTATTCGTTTTCGCAAATGCTTTCACATCCGCGCGCTCGACCGCGACGGGCAGATGAAATTTCTCTGCGACGCGAACGACGAGTCGTTCATCCGCATCGCTGCCGCGCCCGCGAAGCTGATGATCCAAATGAGCGACAACCAATTGCCATTTGTATTTTTCGGCGAAACCGAAAAGCAGGCGAAGCAGCGCCATCGAATCCACGCCGCCGGAAACGGCAATGAGAATTTTTTCGCCGCGCCGGAAAAGTTTTCGCGCGACAATTGTTTTCTCAACCCGCTCCGTCAGTGAATTCACGCCCGCGTTTTAACAGATGCAAACCGGAGAAACAAATATCGAGATTTCAGAAAAAGTGCTGCCAACATCTTGTCGGCAGAAATATCCGGTTTTGCGGAATTCTTTTTAATAAGAACGCGCGAATCACGATTTCATCAATCCGCGCTGCCAGAGTTCAAAAAAGTAAAGTCCGGAGATGATGAGCGGATGGCTGATTTTGCCGCTGGCGATCAATTCGGGAATTTCCGCGGCGGGAACCAGCCGCGTCACCAGATCTTCGCCGCTGTCCCATTCCATCGGATGAACGCACCGGCAATTTTCAATCAGCACCGTGAAACAGGTGTTGCTCATGATTGCGGGATTGGCGAAAACCTTGCCGAGCACCCGCGCGTTTTCACCCGCGTAGCCCGTTTCCTCGCGCAATTCCCGCTCGCCGGTCAATTCGGGCCGCACGTCTTTCGGGTCCATTAATCCGCCGGGAATTTCCAGTTCCACCGTATTCGAGCCGTGGCGATATTGCTCGACCATGACCAGTTCGCGATTCGGCGTAAGCGCAAGAATGTTGACCCAGTTGACGGAATCAATGATGTAAAAATCGTGTTCCTCGCCCGTGCGCGGAGAAATTTTCCGGTCGGAACGAATGGTGAAAATGCGGAAATCGCCGAGCGGTTTTGAACCGATTTTTTTCCAGGGCTGAACCATTTTTGAATTGTGATTTGCGAGCGGCGATTTAAAAATCAAAAAACAAAACGCGCCAAAAATTTTCTGAAGCAACTTCAGAATTCATCGCGTGCTACACCTTAAAGCCCGCAGGCAGCAACACGACAAAAGTAGTGCCCGCGTCCGGCGCGCTTTCCACGCGGATGCTTCCGTTGTGTTCCTCGATAATCCGGCGCGTGACCGCAAGACCGAGGCCGGTGCCGTTTTGTTTCGTTGTGAAAAAGGGTTCGAACATATGGTTCAGATTTTCCGCCGTAATGCCCGAGCCGGTGTCGGAAATTTTGATCTGCAACATTCTCGGCGCGCGTTCTCCCTCGCGCAGTTGTCCGTCGGATTCGCCGGAAATCATTTCGGTCGAAACGCTCACCGAGCCTTCCTCGCCGATGGCTTCCACGGCGTTGAAAAGCAGATTCAAAAACGCCTGCTCGAGCTGATGCTTGTCGCCCGCAAATCCGTCGGGCAGCGCGTTGAATTCGCGACTGAAATTGATGAATTTGTGTTCAACGCGATGCCGCACCAGCCGCAGCGAATGGTCCAGCAATTCATGCAATCGCAATGGCGAAAGCGTCCGGCGCGACGGCGCGGAAAATTTCAGCATCTGGCTCACGATGGCGTCCACGCGATCCATTTCGCGGCGCACGATTCCGGCCAGTTCGGTTTCCTGTTTTTTTTCCAACAAGAGATCCGCGAACGTTTTCACCGCGACCAGCGCGTTTTTGATTTCGTGCGCCATGCAGGCCGAAAGCATTCCAACGGTGGACAGGCGATCCAACTGCCGCAGGCTGTCGCCGACGCGTGTCGCATCGGAAAATTTTTTGATCGCGACGACGACGCCCGGCGTTGACGCTCCCGATTCGATCGGCATTGCGCTGAGCGTGGCTTCATCGGAATCGGACAAAGCGATTTTTCGGTCCGCGATGATCCGGCGCGTCTGGCGCGCTTCGCGAACGGCGCTTTGAATGGCGATGGGCAAAGTCTCGAATGAAATTTTCGCGCCGGCGTTTGGCAGCGATAAAATTGCGGCGGCGTCGGGATTCCAGTTTGAGACCGCGCCTTCGGAATTGATCCAAAGCAGTCCGCACTCGACGCTTTTTTGAAGCGTCGTTTCAAAACTGATCCCCTGCTGTCCCGATGTGTCGGGGCGATACGTGAGCATTTCAAAAACGATCGGCGCGGATAACGCCGGAACCAGTCTTGCGCCGGGTTCGGTTTTTGGCGCGGCGGCAACGAAGTGTTGCCGGGCTTCACGCGATGTCGCGCGTGAGCGCAAGATTGATGAGTTGAGAATTAACGCGACTTGCGCCAACTAGACAAGCTTTTGTTCGTGAAGCAACCAAACGAAAGCCGCATCAGCGGGTTCGAGAAAAGATTCTTTTTCACAAAAGATGGGGCGCGCCACTCCATGCGCGCGCCGCGCAAATCAAAATGCGTTTAAAAAAAATTTCCGGACAATCGCAAAACTGACATGCAGAGAACCGGTCTCCGCAGTCGTTTCACGGATTCAATCAGAGAATTCTTGTGGAATTTCTCGCAACTCGATGCGTCATGCGCCGCCCAATTTTTTTTCCAACTCCTTCACGCGTCGCAGTAGTTCGGGCAAATGTTGCATCGCGATCATCTGACGTTTCGTCTGGCGATCCGGTTGCGCGGGTGAGCCGAGCCATTTTTCGCCGTCGGGAATATTGTTCATCACGCCGGATTGCGCGGCGACGGAAACCTGGCTGCCGAGCTTCAGATGGCCGGCGATTCCCGCCTGGCCCGCGATGATGACGTAATCGCCCATTTTCGTGCTTCCGGCAATTCCCGCCTGCGAAATGAGAAGGCAATTTTCTCCAATCACCACGTTATGCGCGATCTGGACGAGATTATCAATTTTCGTTCCTTTGCCGATTACAGTCGGTCCGAGCGCGCCGCGATCCACCGTCACGTTCGCGCCAATTTCCACGTCGTCGTGAATAATCACATTTCCAATCTGCGGCACTTTCCGATGAATTCCGCCATCCTGCACGTATCCAAATCCGTCCGAGCCAATCACCGTTCCCGCGTGAATGCGGACGCGGTTTCCGATTTCCGTGCGCGGATAAATCGTGACCTGCGGAAATAAATTCACGTCCTCGCCTAACTGACAACTCGCGCCGATGTGATTGCCGCCCTGCAAAACGCAACGCGCGCCGATTCGCGCGTTTTCGCCGATGACGCAATGCGGCCCGACGTGCGCGCTGGAATCAATTTCTGCCGATGCCGCAATGATCGCGGAAGAATGAATTCCCGGCGGATGCTCGGGTTCGGGAAAAAACAGCGCCAACGCTTTGGCAAAAGCGACGCGCGCATTGGAAACACGAATCAAAGTTTTTTTCGAGGAAAACGCTCCATCCACAATGATCGCCGAAGCCGCGCTGTGTTCCGCGCGGGCAAAATAATCCGCGTTTTCCGCAAAAGTCAGGTCGCCCGGTTTGGCGCGATCGGCCGGGGCAAATCCGGTTAAAATCAGGGAAGAATCGCCCGCGACCTCACCGGCGAGAAAATTGGCAATTTCAGAAGTGGAAAAAGGCATAATAAAGCGTAAAAGCGTTCACGTTATCGGAAAAGTGAATCCTTTTTGAGATAAGCTCTTAAACATGGCGCGTTTTTTTGAAAGTCACTGATTGACTTGAAAAATCCGGCTCACTATAAAGTCGGCGGACGCTAATTCAATCCCAACTTTTTATGGCCAAGACATTGCGCGTCGGAATGGTCGGCTATCGCTTCATGGGGAAAGCCCATTCAAACGCCTGGCGCCAGGCGCCGAAATTCTTCCCACTCAAAGCTCACGTCGAAATGCACACGATCTGCGGACGCGATCCCGGAAACGTGCAGGCCGCGCGCGCTCAATACGGCTGGCAACGCGCCACGACGGATTGGCGCGAAATTGTGGAATCGCCGCTCATTGACATCGTGGACATCGTGACGCCGACAAATTCCCATGCGGAAATTGCCATCGCCGCCGCGCAAAATGGGAAACATGTCCTGTGCGAAAAACCGCTCGCGCTCGACGTGAAACAGGCGCAGGCCATGTTCGCCGCCGCGCAAAAGGCCAGAGTGGTGCACATGATTTGCCATAACTACAGACGCATTCCGGCAATCGCGCTGGCGAAAAAAATGATGACTGAAAACGCGCTGGGCCGGATTTTTCATTTTCGCGCGCGCTATGCGCAGGACCGTTTGGTGGATCCGGATTTTCCGCTCGACTGGCGATTGCAAAAAGAAACCAGCGGCAGCGGCGTTCACTCGGATATCAATTCGCATATCATTGACCTGGGCCGGCATCTGGTTGGGGAATTCAAGGAAGTTTGCGGACTGACGCACACCTTTATTCCGGAGCGGCCGATTCTGGAAACACCGAAAAAACCCGGCATTGCCGTTTCCAAAGCCACGCGGAAAATGGGAAACGTCACCGTGCCGGATTCCGCGATGTTCATGGGGCGAATGGGCGACGGCGTTCTGGCGAATCTGGAAGCGACGCGTTACGCGTACGGGCGCAAGAACCATATCGAAATCGAAATCAACGGCAGCAAAGGTTCGTTGTATTTTGATTTCGAGGACATGAACCGGCTGAAATTTTTTAATGGCGACGACCCGAAAGACCGCCAGGGATTTCGCGATATTCTGGTCACCGAACGCGATGGAATCCAGCCCTACATCAGCAACTGGTGGCCGCCCGGTCATCCCATCGGATACGAACATACATTCGTCCATGCCATAGTGGATTTCGTAAACGCGTGCGCCGAGCGCAAGCCGGTAACGCCGAGTTTTGAAGACGGTTTGAAAAACCAGCAGGTGCTCCACGCCGTCGAGCAATCTTCGAAAACCGGCAAATGGGTGAAACTGTGAAAATGAATTCGGTTTTCAAAAAGAGCTAATATGTTAGGCCGCTAAACCACACCATGACTCAACGAGCGAAGGCAAATTGGATTGGAGTATGTGTCATCACTCCATTCATTCTCTTTTGCGTGTGGGAGATAGTGTTTGGTAGTTCAGGGCAGGCCTGATATGCTTGGTTTGTTGGTGGGTTTCTTGACCGTTAAGGTAATTTTTGTACTCGCGGCTGTTGCATTTGTCATTCAAGGTTTCAGGGTGCATTGAAGATGGGGCGTGGCGAACATATTTTTGTGTCCATTGTCCGGCGTAGCGTTTTTTCTCAGGCATCGCCAAGAGGCGCGAGTTCTCATGTTTATTCTGGCTTACGGCGTAGCATTGCTTCTGCTGTTATTGATTTGCATGAGTATCTAAACTCGTGGCTCAGCTCACCGTTAGGCCACATCGAGTGTCATGAGCATTTTACCGACATTCAAGCATGCATGGTTAAGTGGTTCAGATCCACGTCCAGGCCGAATTTGAACACGTGAAGTTGAGGGTTGAAGGAATTTTCAGAATCGTTAAGGTTCTGCTGAATCAAGAAAGGAACTTCGCGATGTCTAAAGTGATCGGAATTATGTCTATGTCTCTGGACGGCTATGTCGCCGACCGCGACGGCAGCGTGTCCGAAGTGATGGGCTGGTACATGAACTCGGGAGACACAGAAGTTCAGACCGGCGGGTCGGATCCCATGACGCTTCACATGTCTGAAGCAAGCGCCGGGCAATATCGCGCACTCGTTTCAGAACTCGGTTCCGTGCTCACCGGACGTCGCACGTTCGAGACCGCTGACGGCTGGGGCGGAAATCACGCCTGGGGACCGGCGTTCGTGTTGACCCACCGTATTCCCGCCGGATGGCCGAAACCCAACTCGACAGTGCACTTCGTGACCGATGGCATCGAGAGCGCCGTGAAGCAAGCCAAAGCCGCTGCCGCCGGGAAGTCCGTGGGAGTCCACGGAGCTGACACCATCCAGCAGTTGTTGAATGCCGGGCTGCTCGACGAAATTCATGTTGATGTCGTGGCACTCCTCCTTGGCTCTGGTGTTCGACTCTTTGACCGCCTCGCTCGCACACCCGCCGTTCTGGGCAATCCAACGGTCATTGCCGGCTTTGGCGTAACTCACCTGCGCTATCCCGTAAGCAAGGCATAGTGACATTGTCATGCCAACTAACAACAATAACGGGGATTACAAGGACGGCTTTCAACCGTCGTTGATTCAGGGCATTAGGCCGTGAAATTTTCAGACATCACTAAAACCTAAAACTATGAAAAAACAACTAACACATCTCACCACTTCGAGCCGGAATTGTTCTGGGAATTCTTTACTAGCTGCCTAACACCGCGTTGGAGCACCTATGAGGGTTGTCAAACAAATCATCCCGAACCCAAATTATGATTTGCGTCATTTGGATTGAACCATTCGCCTGATTTTACAAATGAAAAAGGCCGGGCTTTTCACCCGGCCTTTGTTGCATTCGCAAATTTCGCTTAATCGAGAACCGGCTCACTGCCATCCAGCATTTTCGTTTTGTTGTGAACGAAATATTCCTTCGTCAACGCTTTAATAATTTTTCCGCGTTGATCGTAAAGACGTTTCAATTTGCGCGGCTTGTGTTTGGCCAGCGCGTAATGCGTCAGCAGCGGCATTGCAATTGTCGTGTCCGTGTAACAGACCACCGCGTCCGGCAGTTTGGTTGGATCCACTTTGCCCCAGCTTACCGCTTCGGCGGGAGTCGCGCCGCTGAGTCCGCCGGTGTCGGGCCGCGCATCGGTGACCTGAATGAAGAAATCCTGGCCGACTTCCTTGATGCGAAGCACTTCCTGGATTTGCGGCTCGGTTTGAAGCGTGAAATTTTTCGGACTGCCGCCGCCCCAAAGCACCACGCCGCTGCGTCCACCCGCGCGTTTTGCGGCGAGGACGATGCCGGTGGTTTCATTTACGTCAATGGACGGATTGACGCGCAGTTTGTTGCCCCGAAGTTCCACGCCCGCGACGTTCATGCCGATGGTGGAATCGCCCGGCGACGACGTGTAACACGGCACGCCCGCGCGATATGCGGCGGCGAGAACGGAAACGTCCTTGAGCTTATGTTTGCGTTCCCATTCCGCGCAGTATTTGCCGATGAGATGATGCAATTCCGCCGTGCCCATTTCCTTTTGAAATTCCGGCCGGCAAAGCAGTTCGCGCAACAATTCATCCGTCGCCATCAAACCATCCGAATAGGGAATCACCACGTCGTAAATGCGAACCAGATCGTTGTCGCGCAAATCCGTGTCGTCGAAAGTGAAGCTGCCGGAATGAACCGGATAATTCAGCGCGAAGTGCATGTCGTGATAAAGATTCGCGCCGGTCGAAACGATCCAATCCACGAACCCCGCTTTGATGAGCGGAATGATGCTGGAGCAACCGAGGCCCGCCGGAGTCAGCGCGCCGGAAATGCTCATTCCGATCGTCACGTCCGGATCGAGCATTTTGTTTGTGAAAAGCTGGCAGGCTTCCTTGAGCCGCGCGGAATTGTAGGCGAGAAAAACTTCGTCAACGATGTAAGTGAGTTTTTCTTTGCCGTTGAGATTGCGCGGCTGGATGCGTTTGCCCGACATGTATTTCTTTTTGTGCGGGCAATGTTTTTCCTTCATCCATTCCGGCATTTCGGCGACTTCCTCGCGGTTCTGAATTTTTTGACGTTCGGTTCTGGCCATAATTTTAAAAATTTCTGTGTCGCTCACCATGGCGCAACCGGCTGGCGTTCTCAACAAAGAAAAACTGAAACGCTGACAAATCGAAATGCTGAAATGCTAATTCGCGAAAAAATTTCGTTTTGGAACTCGGAACTTGAAACTTTTTATCAGAAGGACGAGTTACACGAGTCCCAAACTTTAGGGGAAAAAGCTGAAAACTGAAACGCTGAAATACCGAACCGCTAATCCACGCTCACCTCCGCTTATTCAGCATTTA
>DASSNZ010000385.1:0-7330 GCA_035701135.1 Verrucomicrobiia bacterium | reverse complement strand
CCGCGCGTTTTTCGGACGCGTTTTCAACCATCCGCACGCGGTTTTCACGGAGGAAATGTTGCGGCCGGAATTGCAGGGAGCGGACATTTTTGCGGACGGAATGGATAACATTATTTCCACGCAAAAGCGCATTGCCAAAATGTATTTTGCCGATGGAACCATTGAGCAGGCGTGTCCGCCGTTGAAAGCGTTATTGCACATCATGGCGAACGATGAGTGGGAAGGAAAAGGGCTGAACCACCCGCAGATTCGGGCGTTGTTCACGCGGGAATCGGTGCTGTCCAGCGACTGGTATGCGGCGCGGCTGGCGGCGAAGCGGAAAGTGGATCAGAAACTCTGGCGCCGGCATGTGGATTATCTGGCGCGTTTTCTGAAATCGAAAAGCCACGCCGACGAAGCGGAACGGCTGGGCATTGCCGCGGCGCTGGAGCGGGCACGTCAGACACTCGCGCGCGTGGAATCGCCCGGTTACGCGGAATCGCTTCGCGGCACTTTGGGCGCGGAGCCGATTCGCGCGTGAAGTGTTTGGAAAATAAAAACGCGGGATTCGATCAGGAATCCCGCGTGTGTGAAATCGGTTCCGGGAAATGAAGGCGGATTTCAGCGTCTGTATTCCCGGCGTTCTCCGCGGTCGCCGCG
Source organism: Verrucomicrobiia bacterium (assembly GCA_035701135.1). Taxonomy (GTDB): domain Bacteria; phylum Verrucomicrobiota; class Verrucomicrobiia; order Limisphaerales; family DASXHY01; genus DASXHY01. Next base: position 6,691 of record DASSNZ010000385.1, on the reverse strand, counting down.
ATCTCCGCCGCCGCGATAACCGCCGCCGGTGCGCGGGCGTTCTTCGCGAGGACGCGCTTCGTTGACCGTCATGGCGCGTCCGTCCACGGTTTTGCCGTTCAACGCCTGGATTGCGGCGTCGGCGCCTTCTTTGGATTCCATGGTTACAAATCCGAAGCCGCGAGGCCTGCCGCTGAATTTGTCCATAATCAAGTCCACTTCGATCACGTTTCCGTGCGCGGCGAAGAGGTCTTGCAACTGATTCTCCGTTGTATTGTAGGAAAGATTTCCGACAAACAGTTTTGTGCTCATTGATGACTCTAGGTTACTGACTTCCTTTTCGCGTCTGTTCCCGACCGTCGGGTTTCAAATCATCAATGAAGAACGTTCAACTGAAGATTTACCAGATTTTGAAAATGGGTGAGTCAGTGTTGGCGTACTTTAGCGGTTTCGGCGCGGTTGGCAATCGTTTTCTTGAATTCTGATTGCGCGGGCGGTTTCGTCCCGGTAAAAGAAATCCGGCAATGGAGTTTGCCGTCCCGAAAAGGGAAAACCGCCTGATGTTTCAGCGCTGATGACTCCTACGAGTGAATTCATTCGCAGGATTTTTATGCTTGCATATCTCTGGGTGGCAATCGGCGGCGCGCTGGGCAGCGTCGGCCGTTTCTGGCTCTCCGGTCTTGTCGCCGGACGCGTCGGCGAAACGTTTCCGTGGGGAACCATTCTAGTCAATATCACCGGCTGTTTCGTTATCGGATTTTTCAGCACGCTTACCGGAACAGAAGGGCGCTGGCTGGTTCCGCCCGCCGTGCGGACTTTTTTCCTGATTGGCGTTTGCGGCGGTTACACGACTTTTTCATCGTTCAGTTTGCAAACGTTAACGCTCGCAAAAGACGGCGAATGGTTCCGCGCCGGAGCGAACGTCGTTCTCTCGGTCATTCTTTGTCTGCTCGGCGTGTGGCTCGGCCATCTGCTCGCGGCGCAATTGAATTCAATGAAAGGAAATTGATATGGAAATTCCGAACGAAGCCGTGCTGCTGAGAATTTACATCGGCGAAAGCGACAAATGGGAACACAAACCGCTCTATGAAGCCGTCGTGCTGAAAGCGCGCGAGGCGCACCTCGCCGGCGCGACGGTGCTGCGCGGGCCAATGGGTTTTGGCCATGCCAGCCGGTTGCACACGAGCAAAATTCTCCGGCTTTCCATGGATTTGCCGATTGTCATCGAAATCGTGGACGCGGAGGAAAAAATCAACGCCTTCCTTCCCGCGCTCGATTCGATGATCGGCGGCGGCCTGGTAACGCTGGAAAAAGTGCGCGTCATTCATTACCGCGCCGGCGGCGCAAAAGTTTCTGAAAGCTCAATCGAATAAACCGCAAAAAACGAAAACATGAAAACTCCAAAAAATATTTCCGCGCGCAATTTCATTTTTCCGAAACGCGATGGTATTTTGCGCGCCGGAATTTGCCGCGCCATTCAACGCATTCTCGCCGGACTGGTTTTGCTTTCGCCAGTGTTCGCGCTCGCCGGGCCGCCGTTTCTTACCGATGATCCGGAACCGGTGGAATATCAGCACTGGGAATTTTATGTCGCGTCGCAACACGCGAAAACATCCGATGGCTGGGCCGGAACCGCGCCGCATATTGAGTTGAATTACGGCGCAATTCCCAATCTGCAACTTCACCTTATCGCTCCGCTTTCCTATAACGCGCCGGAACATGGCGCGGCGCAATACGGCTACGGCGACACGGAACTCGGGTTTAAATTCCGTTTCATCGAGGAAAATAAATATTGGCCGCAGGTCGCCATTTTTCCATTGGTTGAAGCGCCGACCGGAAGCAGTCGTCGCGGTCTGGGCGGCGGCGAATGGCAGGCGTTTCTTCCGGTCTGGCTTCAAAAAAGTTTCGGCGAATGGACGCTCTACGGCGGCGCGGGTTACGGAATCAATCCCGGCGCGGGCAATGAAAACTGGGGATTCGGCGGGCTGGTGCTTCAACGCGATATTTCCAAAAATATTCTCGTCGGCGCGGAAATTTATCATCGCACCGCGACGGAATCCGGCGGCGAAAGCGACACCGCGTTCAACGTGGGAGCCGTCGTCAACTTCAGCGATCTGCATCATCTCCTGATTTCCGCCGGCCGTTCCATTGACGGCCCGACGGAATTCCAGGCGTACATTGCCTATCAATTTACCTTCGGCCCGGAATTGTTCCAGTCGGTGAGCGCCACGCATCCTCATTAGCCGAATCGCGTTTTGATGAACGATTCGAAAAATTTAAAACCGCGCGTGCGCTGGATGAACCGCACCGTGTTAGGCATCGGGCTGGCTTCGCTTTTTTCCGATTGGTCGCACGAAATTGCGACGGCGGTTCTGCCTGCGTTTCTTGCGTCAATGGGCGTCGCGGCGGCGTGGCTTGGCCTGATCGAAGGCATTTCCGACGGCCTCTCCAGCTTCGCGAAAATGAGTTCGGGATTTTACACGGACAAACTGCAACGCCGCAAACCCATTGCCGTTGCCGGTTATCTCGTCACCGCGCTCGGCACAGCGTCCTTCGGACTCGCGACGGCGGCGTGGCACGTGCTGGTTTCTCGCGCGCTTGCGTGGCTTGGACGCGGCGTGCGCACGCCGGTCCGCAAAGCGCTGCTCGCCGCCGCCGTCACCCAAGACACGTATGGGCGCGCGTTCGGATTCGAGCGAATGATGGATACCGTCGGCGCGATTGTCGGTCCGGCCACGGCGTTTCTGCTGCTCGCGGCATTTCATCATCGTTATCCGCCGTTGTTTGCCGTCACGCTGATTCCGGGAATTCTCGCCGCCGTTTTAATCGCGGTTCTGGTAAAGGAAAAAGAACGGAAATCCGTTTCGCACATTTCCTTCGGCGAACGGTTGCGGCTTTTGCCAAAACCGTATCGAAAATTTCTCCTCGCCGTCGGATTGTTCGGCGCGGGAGATTTCGCGCACGCGATGCTGATTCTTCTCGCGACACAAAAACTGACGCCCGCTTTCGGCGCGGCCAGAGCCGCGAGCCTGGCCGTGGCGCTTTACATCGCGCACAATATTTTTTACGCGACGTTCGCCTACATTGCCGGATTGATGGCCGACCGATTTAAAAAATCGCTCGTGCTTTCCGCCGGCTACGGATTGGCCGCGCTGATGGCGGTTTTGATTATTCTTCTGCCTGCGACGTTCTGGACGTTTCTGTTGGTTTTTGTCATTGGCGGAATTTACGTGGCGATTGAGGAAACGCTGGAGGATTCGCTTTGCGCCGAGCTCGTGGGCGAGGAACATCACGGAATGGCGTTTGGTGTTCTGGCGACGGTGAACGGCTTCGGCGATTTTCTATCGAGCATTATTGTCGGCGCGTTGTGGTCGGCTGTGGGAATTGCCGCCGCGTTTACTTACAGTGCGATTTTATTCGCGCTTGGCGCGCTGCTGGTATTGCGGACGGGGACAAATTCTCAGGTGACTTCGCAAACAAAGCCGGCCGCCTGAAATCGAATCCATAACTCACGCGAATTCGCCCATGGGAACTAACAAAGCACAAAGTTGAGATTCACCGGGAAAATTCGATCCATTCACGGCAGCAAACGGGTGCGATAAAATAGCTGCGGAAAATTTGTCGGCGCGTTCTCACTGATCGGAATCGTGCCGGACGCGTTGAGATAGCTTGTCCACATGAGCCAATGCACCAGATCGGTCGAGGATTCGATTCCGTAGGTTTGGCCGATGTCTCCTTCGACGCGCAGTTGAATCGCGTCATTGGTCAATTCGCCTGAAATTTCAATCTTTGGAGCCAGCGGCGCGCCGGTGTCTGGCACGATTTCGCCAGTGGCAAGAATGCGGGCGGGATAAGTTCCCGGCGCGAGTCCGGCGGGATTTTGAAATTGAATCTGGCTCAACTGCTGTGTCGTCAGCGCGTCGGAGTCTGTGCCGAAAATGATTTGGTGCGAACCGCCGCCGTAGAGTGAGCCAGACCAGTTGGTGATTATTAGCTTGCCGCTCCAGACGGAATGGCTGCAGTTACCGAAACCAATCAGACAAAACTCTGCGGGAGGCAAAACCACTATGGAAAGCGAATCTACCTTCAATTCGCCGAACTGATGAAAACCTGCCGTGGGCATCAGACCAGCCGACTGCATTTCTAACGCGCCAGCTTGAATGCGGGCCTCAGATGAAAAGCCAAAATAGGTTCCTTTCAATAAAATGTTTGAAACGACCAGTTCTCCGCCGGTCAAGCTAAAGTCGGGACCGAAATAAGGCATGCCGATCCCGGAATTTTCTCGGCTTATGGTGAACTGGTTCGTCACAATCATTAAGCCACCGCTTTGGCTAATGCCGCAGTACGTATCCACGTCGTTGGCGATCAGAACGCCACCTCGTAATCTCACATGCACTGAAAGAGAAACAGATCCTCTCGCCACGAAGCTGCCAGCCACGTGGTTCGTTCCTCCGCTTTGATTATAATCGCCCTCCAACGACATGTTCGACACAGAGAGCGTGCCCGCCTCGAGGGAGTAGTATCCGGCAAGCCACTCCGTATCACTAGCTCGCCCGATATAAGTGCCGGTGCTGTGAATGTCTCCATTCACAGTCTGACATCCGCCGCGAAGAGCAAAAGTTCCGCCGCCCCCGAGAGTAAGGGTGGGAGTAATACAAAAGCCATTGGAAAGCGTGTAAGAGCCGTAGCCATTCATCCCGAGATAGAGTGGTCCAAAATTTGTGCCTCCTGTTTGCACAACGTCGCCGCTGCCGCCCCAACCCGTCCAGCCATCTGAAGTAGGCGCTACGACGCCGCCATAATTGCTACCACCCTCCAACAGATACGTACCTTTATGAATCGTCACCGGCGCTTCCATCCGTCCGCCGGTTTGCCGGAGCAATCCACCATCCGGAAAATACAGCGTAGCGAAGAAATCGCCGTCCTCCAGATTGTACGTTCCTCCGTTTTCGAGATGCACAATTCCGACGCTGTTGCTCCCGCCCATCTGGTTGAAAATACCCGAAAACGGTCCACCCACCCAGACATGTTCAACCGAGATCACTCCACTGTTGAAATTGTAAGCTCCCGGTCCGATATATCCAACGTTTATCTGTCTTCCGGCGACAACAGAATCATTTTGGTTAAACTCGCCTCCGATCTGCATTCCTACGCCGTTTGGCCCATTCAGTTGCAACGCCGAGGAAATCATTGTCATGGCCGAATTGCTTTCGATTAAAACCGATTGCACGGTTAAAGGTATCTGAGTTCCGGCGTGATCCATCAGAAGCGTGTTCGATGAATCTATTGGAGAAGAAACCGCGATCGAATGGACAGTCAATGTTTCTGAAAAATTTTTTAACCGTATTCGATCCTAGTAGCAGAGTTTTCGAACTGGCATTCGTGAACAAAATCGTTTGGTTCGTCTCGGGCAATTCTCCGAGCGACCAATATGAATCTTCCCAGTTCCCGCTCGACGAATTCGTCCAGCTATTTATTTGTGCGACTGAGGTTGAGCATCGGCCGAAAAGCAAAAGATCCGCCAGACAATAAAGGACTACAAACCGGTTTATCATGATAACGCGCGTAACGACGGACACCTGTTGAGCGGAAGTTCGCAATGAGACTAATGAATCGGCTGCCGGATTGTAATGGAGTGAACATCCCGTTTTTGAGCGGAGTTGCTTTGGAAATCGGATTGTTCGCGAGCGCTTTCAGCAATTCAACAGCGGTTAAAATCCGGCCTTCTTCCGGAGAATTCCACAGCTTTCACAAAGTGTTCGCGCTTCAAAATTAAATTGTCGCCCACAGTGTTTCCCGGCACTCTTTCCCGCCTTATGCAGCAGGTGAATCTCGGAATGATCGGCGGCGGAACGGTCGGCAGCGGCGTGTTTCATGCGCTCCAGCAAAACGGCGATCTCATCGCCGCGCGGCTCGGCGTGAGACTCGCGTTCCGCAAAATCGCCGTCAAATCCTTCGATGAACCGCGCGCCTATACCATTACCCGTTCGCTGATGACGACGGATTGGCGGGAAACCATCGCCGACCCGGAAATCCAGATTGTCATCGAACTGGTTGGCGGAACCGGCATCGCGAAAACGATGATGCTTGCCGCGCTTGCCGCAGGTAAAACGGTCGTCACGGCGAACAAGGCGCTGTTGTCCGCGCACGGCCCGGAATTATTTGCCGCGGCTGCGAAGCACAACACGAATTTATTTTACGAGGCGAGCGTGTGCGGCGGAATTCCGATTATTAAATCGCTGCGCGAAGGTTTTGTCGCCAACCGATTTTCCGCGATTTTCGGAATCGTGAACGGCACGTGCAACTACATTCTCACGCGAATGAAAGAGGAAGGCGCGGAATTTGCCGACGTGCTGGCGGACGCGCAAAAACAAGGTTACGCTGAAACGCCGCCGGACCTGGACATTGACGGCGTGGACGCGCAGCACAAGACGGGAATTCTGGCGTCGCTCGCGCACGGATTCTGGGTGGACCACCACAAAATCCACACGGAAGGCATTCGGCATATTTCAAAAATTGACATGCAATTCGCGCGACAGCTTGGTTACGTCATTAAACTGTTAGGCATTGTCAAAGAATCCAAATTCCAAAGCTCAAAGTCCAAAGGCGGAATTCAGGTTTCGGTTTATCCGGCGCTGATTCCAAATTCGCACGTGCTGGCGAATGTGAATCATGTTTTCAACGCGGTTTTCGTGCGTGGCGATGTCGTGGG
>DASSNZ010000384.1:0-2165 GCA_035701135.1 Verrucomicrobiia bacterium | reverse complement strand
GGAAAATGCGTTTGGGTTCTAACAAACTCGTCTCGTTCAGCCATTTAGAGTTGATTTGATTTTCTGATGCGCGCGTCGCGATTAAATCAGCCGCCTTGCAAAATAACCTATGGGGTGAATACCCCACGCAAAGACACGAAGTGTTGATTCGGAATAACGCAGGAAGAAAAAAGCAAAGACGTAAAGCGGATTGTCGAACGTTTCCACGAAGTCGTTGGCGGCTCCGCGTTAAAAATATTCGTTTCCTGCGAAACCTGAATTTTGAAATCGGAAATTTTCGCCGGCGATCAACTCAAATGAGTCATCACGAAAATAGCCACGAGCAAAGCCGCGAGCGCGATCCAGATCACCGCCCAGGTTTTGAACGGCCATTTGAATCCGGTGAGCGTGGCGATGGGCCCGAGATCCAGCGGGCGCGGCGTCATTTTCGCCAGTTGAAAATCCGGTCCCGCGCGCAAATACGCCTCGCGCATGGCGCTGATGAATTCCTCCGGCCACGGACCCGGCCTGAGAAATTGCTCCTGCCATTTTCCCGGCATGTCCGCCAGCAAGAGCGCCAGGCGTCCGCGCGTCGAAAGCATGTGATCGGCGCCGGTCGGCGATTCCTGGAGCACTTGCGCGAACCATTCGGTGACGACCTGATCCATTTCCTCGGCGGCCAATTCCGTGACGTGGCGGTTCGGTTCGTTCGGAGCGCGGCGCATGGCGCGTTTTAAAACGTGAATCACCTGGCGATTCAGCAAAACCTTGTTCCGAATCCGCAATGCGTGAAAATAGCTTTCGACTTTCGCGTAAGCCGCGTTCCAATCTTCCAGCGGACGACCCGCAATGCGCCCGGGATTTTCAAGGTCCGATTCCGGCGTTAAAGAGGGCTCCAGAGATAAGTCCATGTTTCGCTTAAAGTCTCGTCGTCCTTTTTCAAAGTGCAACGGAGATCCACCGGGTCTTTGTTGTCCGGTTTGGGATCCATTTTAATTATCACGCGCCAGGAGGATTTGAACGGATTCCGGAAAACCTGCGTTTCGGCAATCGTCGCGTTCGTGCTGCAACTGGTCACCGCTTCGGGCGGCGAATTTTCGGGAAGCGCGTTGAGTTTCGGGCCGCCGAAATCAATCACGAATTCCCGTTGCTTTGAATTGCGCGGATCCGCGCCGATGCGCGTGGCAAGCACCTTGTCCCGCGTGGCGAGTTTCATTTCCGATTCATCGCTCGTCCAGTAAAGCGTGTAGGCAAACGAATACGGCTGGAGCGGGCGCGGTTTTATTTTCGGATCCCAGAACGCGACGATGTTGTCCAATCCCTCGTAAGTCGTGCTGAGTTCCACGAGATTGATATTGCCTTCGCCCCAGCGCCCGTGCGGTTCGACCCAGACGCTCGGCACTTCGTGATAAAGGTTGAACAAATCCTGGTAACTCGCGAAATCGCGATCGCGCTGCAACAGACCAAATCCCCGAATGTCTTTCGCGGCAAAACGTTGGTGGCGCATTTGCGTGGTGTTGTCCAGCGGACGCCAGAGCACTTCGCCATTGCTCATCTGCATCAGCAATCCGTCGCTGTCGTGAACTTCGGGCCGATAATCGTCAAACTTGCGCTGTGAGCTTTTGCCGAACCAGAACATGCTCGTCAACGGCGCGATGCCTAACGTTTTGAGCGGTTTGCGGTCGGGATTCACGGCTTTGATGGTGTCGTCGTTGCGGTAATAAAGAATCGCTTTGACATCGCACACCGTGGTTTCGCCGGGAATGATGATCATTTCGTACGCGCCCGCGCAGCTCACGCTGTCGAGAATCGCGTAAAGCTTCAGGCGATCATCGCCGCGCGACGGTTTGCCCAGCCACCAGTCCGTGAAAATTGGAAATTCCTCCGGGCGATCCGTTTCGCCGCAATCCAGCGCGAGGCCGCGCGCGGATTGCCCGTAACGCTGGCCTTTGCCGAGCAGCCGAAAATAGCTCGCGCCCAGAAACGCGCCGAGTTCGTCCCATTTTCCCGGTTCGTTTAATTGATACAACAACCGGAAACCCGCGTAACCGGTGTTGACAGGAATCTGCTTTTGAATGTGAAGCCCGCGATAATTGAACCAGTCCTGCATGAAACGAATCGGCTGCATCGCGGTGAGCGTGAATTCGTTGATATGCACCGGTTCCTGGTAAAGATAGCCGGGATGA
>DASSNZ010000383.1:0-3647 GCA_035701135.1 Verrucomicrobiia bacterium | reverse complement strand
GCAAAGTCATCGAGGCAATTGATAAAAACGATCTGCGGATCAGCATCTGGGGCGATGGCCATCAGACGCGCAGCTTCATGTATATTGACGATTGTGTGAAGGGAATTGACATGATCGCGCATTGCGACGATCTCATCGCCACGCCGATCAATCTCGGTTCCAGCGAATTGGTTTCAATCAATGATCTGGTTTCGAAAGTGGAAAAAATCGCGGGCGTGAAATTGAAACGTTCCTACGATTTGAACGCGCCGCGCGGCGTCGCCGGACGAAACAGCGACAACACGTTCATAAAAAAAGTTCTCAAATGGGAGCCGAACACGCCGCTCGATAAAGGGCTGGCGGCGACTTACAAATGGATCCGCCAGCAGTACGAGGCCCGCAAAAAAGGCCGCCGCGTGGTGGAATAATAAAGCTCGGCAAACACCGAAAAAAAATGCGCCGACGATTGCGCGGGCTGCCGGCGAAAAAACGCATTGGCGCGAGTGGCCGGATTAAGTGTTTGTTCTATTTCCGACAAAATGTTAGGAAACTGAAATTTAAATAATTGCCCTGAAGAAATATCATGTTGAAAACAGGCATTTTAAATCCGCAGATCAATTCTTTGCTCAGCCGCGTTCGCCACACGAACACAATCGTCATCGCGGACCGCGGATTTCCATTTTGGCCGATGATCGAAACGGTGGACATTTCGCTGGTGGACGATGTTCCGACCGTGCCGGAAGTTTTATCCGCCATTCGCAAGAATTTCCAGATCGGCAAAGCCTGGATGGCGCGGGAATTTCTGGAGCACAATCCGGAGAAAACACGCAATGTTTTTGCCGACGCGCTGAATGGAATTTCGCTCGCGCACGAGCCGCACGCGGATTTCAAAAAACGGATTCCCAATGCGATTGGATTGATTCGCACGGGCGATACAATCCAATACGCGAACGTGATTTTGGAAAGCGCCTGATCGCGCGCAATCGGCAACGCGTCAGTGCGCGCCGAATTTTAAAAATGCAAATCACCGAACAAAAATGTTTATGACCAGATTTAAATTCCAACGCGCGTTCGCGATGCTTTCCGGATTGATTTTCGCGATCGTTTCCATTTTCCCGTCACCCGCGATTGCGCAGAATTCCGAATCGCTTTTTGCCGGTGAATTGACCGGCAAATCCAGCGCGCCCGCCGAGCCTTTGAGTCTGTGGTATCGCCAGCCCGCCGAATATTGGGTTGAGGCGTTGCCGGTCGGAAACGGGCGTCTGGGCGCGATGGTTTTTGGCGGCATTGATCGCGAGCGGATTCAACTGAACGAAGATACGCTCTGGGCGGGCGGCCCGTACGATCCGGCGAATACCAACGCGCTGAAATATCTTCCTGAAGCGCGAAAACTGATTTTCGCCGGAAAATTCACGGACGCCGCGCATTTGATTTCGGAGCACATGATGGCGATTCCGCTGCGCCAGCCGCAGTATGAGACCGTTGGCAATCTATGGCTGGATTTTCCGAAAGCGAAATCCGTTGAAAATTACCGGCGCGATTTGAATCTGGACACCGCCGTGGCGACCGTCAGCTACACGGAAAATGGCGTCACGTTCACGCGCCAAGTTTTTTCAAGTCCGGTGGACCAGGTTATTGTGGTTCATTTTACCGCGGACAAGCCCGGGAAAATTTCGTTTTCCGTCGGAATGGACACGCCGGAAAAAGCAACGGTTTCCGTCGAAGACAAAAACACGGTCGTCCTGCGCGGCGTGAATGACGGTTCGCAAGGCATTAAGGGAGCATTGAAATTTCAGGCGCGCGCCCGCGTGATTCCGCAAGGCGGAAAAATTTCCTCCGACGCGAACTCGGTTTCCGTGCAAGGCGCAAATTCCGCGACGCTGCTGATCGCCATCGCGACGAGTTACAAAAATTATCACGATGTCAGCGGGAATCCGGACGCGATTGTGAAAAAAGAGATTCGCGCGGCCAGCGGCAAAAATTTTGAATCGCTTCTCGCGCGTCACGTCGCCGAACATCAAAGACTGTTTCGCCGCGTGAAATTGGATCTCGGAACCAGCGACGCGATGAAACTTCCGACCGACGAGCGCATTCGGAAATTTGATCTTCCGGACGATCCGCAACTCGCCGCGCTTTATTTTCAATACGGACGTTATCTGCTGATCAGCAGTTCGCGTCCCGGCTCGCAGCCCGCGAATTTGCAAGGCATTTGGAATGACTCGAAGAACCCGCCGTGGGGCAGCAAATACACGATCAACATCAACACGGAAATGAATTATTGGCCGGCGGAATCCTGCAATTTGAGCGAATGCGTCGAGCCGCTCTTTGCGATGGTTCAGGACCTTGCCAAAACCGGCGCGCACGAGGCGAAAGTGGATTACGGCGCGCGCGGCTGGGTGGCGCATCACAACACCGACCTCTGGCGCGCGACCGGCCCGATTGACGGCCCGCAATACGGAATGTGGCCGACTGGCGGCGCGTGGCTTTGCCAGAATTTGTGGGAGCATTATCTGTATTCCGGCGACAAAAAATTTCTCGCGAAATTATATCCATTGATGAAAGGCTCGGCGCAATTTTTTCTCGATACGCTTGTCGAGGAACCGACGCATCATTGGCTCGTGACCTGTCCGTCGCTTTCGCCCGAACACACGCATCCGTTCGGCACGAGCGTTTGCGCGGGGCCGACGATGGACAACCAGATTCTGCGTGATCTTTTCAGCAATGTAATTCAAGCGAGTGAAATTCTTGGCGTGGACAAAAATTTTCGCGAACAGGTCGCCGCGACGCGCGCGCGGCTTGCGCCGAATCAAATCGGCAAAGCGGGCCAACTTCAGGAATGGCTTCAGGATTGGGACATGGACGCGCCCGATTTGCATCATCGCCACGTGTCGCATCTCTACGGGCTTTTCCCGAGCGCGCAGATCAACGTTCGCGATACGCCGAAGCTCGCCGCTGCTGCGAAAAAATCTTTGGAGATTCGCGGCGACAAAGCGACGGGCTGGGGCATGGGTTGGCGGTTGAATCTTTGGGCGCGGCTGAAGGACGGCGATCACGCGTACGATATTTTGAAATTGTTGCTCGCGCCCGTCAGTTCGCGGAATGGGAGGAACGGCGGCGTTTATGCGAATATGTTTGACGCGCATCCGCCGTTTCAGATTGACGGAAATTTCGGCGGCACGTCGGGTATTGCGGAAATGTTGCTGCAATCGTACGGCGGCGAAATCGAATTGCTTCCGGCGCTTCCGACCGCATGGGCGACCGGCAGCGTGAAAGGTTTGCGCGCGCGCGGCGGATTCGAAGTGGACATCGCGTGGAAGGACGGAAAACTGGTTTCCGCGACAATTCATTCGCTGAATGGAAACCGCGTCCGGCTTCGCTATAAAAACGGGGTGCGCGATCTGGATTTGAAAAAAGGCGCTTCGCTGACGTGGGATGGAAGCGGGAAATAGCGGAGCAGGGCGGGGATAAAAATCCGAAGCCCGAAAGCCGAAGTCAGATTATCGTGTCGCAGAATTGGCGTTTTACGCTTGTTTGAAAGGTTTTTGAGAAACGTTCATTGTGCCGACTCGGACTTTGCATTTTTCGGATTTCGAACTTCGGGATTCTTTCGGATTTAGGATTTCGGAATTCGGGTTTCAGATTTGCGTCCGTATTGCACTTGCGATCTG
>DASSNZ010000382.1:0-5683 GCA_035701135.1 Verrucomicrobiia bacterium | reverse complement strand
ATTCGCGCGCCAAACGCCGTCCGGCGTGTACCAGGTTTTCTTTCCGGTCACGACATGCACGAGGTAATCCGTCGGAGTCCAGTTCGGCAGCTTTTTTACCGTCACGCCGCAGGTGTATTCCGCGAAGAGAAAACCGTTGATCTCGAGCTTGCTATAGCTCGGATTCGCGCGCACGGCTTCGTAAAGATTCAACATGGACGAACTCGTGATTCGCCGGTCAGCATACACGAGGACAGCGCGAGCCGCACAACAAAACTTTTGAAACATTCCAATTCCGGCAATGATGCATCGAGCCGAACCAAAATTTTCAGTGAAGGCGACGACTTCGATAGAATGTGAATCAATTCGCGGCTTTTCAGATCATTCAAGGACGTCGTTAATTTTTTGCAATTTCAGACGGGGTGATGCGCTCAATACCGACCAGATCCGTACAAACAAAAAGCCGGACAACAGGTCCGGCTTTACACACGGCGCAATTGAGAACTTAACGCCGACGCCATTTACCTTACCAGCTTCTGGTTTCGGCGCATGTCACCAGTGATGGGGACAACGAGCCGGCGTGAAATGAGACGAATATCGAACATCAAACATCGAATATTGAACATCGAAAATCGAAAATCGAAGTCCAAATTTCCAGAAATGAAGCGTTGAATTTTTCCGCGAATTCTACCAAATCAAAAACCTGAACCTGCTCGCATCGTGCGATAAACATCGCCTGTTGAATTTCGTCGTCTCCGGTTGCACAGTTATTTCGCACTCGGAAACAACCGACCCGGAACAAAAAAAATGGCAAAGAATTCTCGAGGGACAGAGAAACGCAGGTTGGCACGGGAAAAAATCGCTCCGTCATCCGTGCCGGTCGGGTTCACGCCCGCGAATGTCACCGCGGAAGCCTGGCTCGCCGCCATTGTGGAATCTTCCGACGACGCAATCATCAGCAAAAATCTCGACGGCATCATCACAACCTGGAATCGCGCGGCGGAACGGATTTTGGGTTATCGCACGGATGAAGCAATTGGACGTCCGATTCTGATGTTGATTCCCGGGCGGTTGCACGGCGAGGAGGAAACGATTCTGGCGCGGCTCAAACGCGGCGAGCGCATCGAGCATTTCGAGACGATTCGCGTGCGAAAAGACGGCGTTCATCTCGAAGTGTCGCTGACGATTTCACCGGTTAAAAACGATGCCGGAAAAGTCGTCGGCGCGTCCAAAATCCTGCGCGATATTTCCAGCCGCAAACAAATGGAGCGGGACCTTCAACGCCTTCGGTTTGTTCTCGAAAACTGCGGCTGGGCGATTGCGGCGATTGATTCCACCAATCGGATTGAATTCTGCAACGCGGCTTTCGCGCGAATGCACGGTTATGCGGCCGGCGAAATGAGTGGAATGGATTTTTTAAAAACGCTCGATCCGGAATGGCTTCCCAACTGGCCGGAACACCGGAAAGGCATCGCAGCCAATACGGATTACATCTACGAATCCACTCACGTGCGCAAAGACGGCGGCAAATTTCCCGTTCGCACGCACGCGACCAGTCTCAGGGACAGCGATGGACGGCAAATTTTTCGGGCGTCGGTTTTTCAAGACATTGCCGAATGGAAACGGCTCGAAATGATGTTGCGCGAGCGGGAGAAATACTTTCGCAGCACGATTTCGCAGGTCAAGGATTACGCGATTTTCACCACCGATTCGCGCGGCATCATCATTACCTGGAATGAAGGCTGCCGGAAAGTATTGGGCTACGACGAAAAAGAATTCATCGGAATGGATTCGAAACGATTGTTCGTTCCGGAAGATGAGGCTTCCGGAGTGCCGGATCGGGAATTAAAAAATGCGGAAGGCACCGGCGCGGCGAGCGATGACCGATGGATGATTCGGAAGGACGGCCAACGTTTCTGGTGCTCGGGAATCACCACCGGCGTTCGCGATGAATTCGGAAATCTGGTCGGATTCACGAAAGTGATGCGCGACCTCACGGAGCAAAAACAATTCCAGCAGGCGCTGCGCCGGAGCGAAGCGGTGAAAACCGCAATGTTGAATTCCGCGCTCGACGCGATTGTTTCGATGGACGAGGAGCGGAAAATCATCGAATTCAATGCCGCGGCGGAACGGATATTCGGCTACCGGTGCGAAGAAGCGATTGGCCGAATGGTCGAAGATCTGATGATCCCGCCGTCGTTGCGCGAGGCGCATATTCGAGGCGTCACGCGCTATCTCGCCACGGGCCAAAGCCGCATTCTCGGACATCGCGTCGAGATTCAAGCGATGCGTTCGGATCACTCGGAGTTTCCGTGCGAACTGACCATTTCGCGAGTGCCGATGGAAGGTCCGCCGCGCTTCACCGCTTTCATTCGCGACATCACGGAACGCAAACGCATTGAAACGGCGATTCGCGAAAGCGAGGAGCGTTATCGCACGTTGTTCAGCTCGATTGACGAAGGTTTTTGCATTATCGAAATGATTTTTGACGAAAACGAAAAGCCCGTGGATTACCGGTTTCTGGAAGTGAATCCGGCTTTTGAAAGGCAGACCGGATTTGCCGACGCACGAGGCAAGCGAATGCGCGAACTGGTGCCGAACCACGAGGAGCATTGGTTTGAAATTTACGGAAAAGTCGCTTTGACCGGCGAACCGTCCCGATTCCAAAGCCGCGCGGAACAGTTGCGTCGTTCGTACGACGTTTACGCCTTCCGGTTCGGCGAGCCGGAAAAACGCCAGGTTGCGGTTCTTTTCAGCGACATCACCGGGCGGCTCGAAATCGAAAGGAACCTCGCGGAATCCCGCGCCCAACTCGCCCGGCGCGCGGCGGATCTGGAACAGGCCGTCGCCGCGCGCACCGCCGCGCTTCGCGGAACCATCGCCGAACTGGAGGGCGTTTCCTACAGTCTTTCGCACGACATGCGCGCGCCGTTGCGGACGATTCGCAGTTTCACGGAAATCGTTCTTGCGGAAGCCGGCGCGAAACTGGATGCCGAACAAGCTGAACTTTTGCGAAAAACCATCAGCGCGGCGGGCCGGCTGGATCGGCTGATACAGGACGTTCTGACCTACAGCCGTGTTTCGCGCGAAACCGTTTCGCTCGACAAAGTGGACATCGAACTTCTGCTGCGCCAGATCATTGATGAGCGTCCCGAACTGCAATTGCCCAACGCGGAAATTATTATTGCGAGCAAGCTCAAACCGGTTCGCGGTCACGAAGCTTACCTGACGCAGTGCATCACAAATCTTCTCGATAATGCCGTGAAATTTGTCCCGTCCGGACGCCAGCCGCGCGTGCGCATCTGGAACGAAACTCACGACGGTCAGGTGCGCATTTGTTTTGAGGACAACGGAATCGGAATTCCAAAAGAGGCGCAGAACCGGATTTTTGGAATCTTTGAACGAATGCACAGCGATAAAATTTATCCCGGCACGGGAATCGGGCTGGCCATTGTGCGCAAAGCGGTCGAGCGAATGAACGGCTCGCTCGGCGTGGAATCCGCGCCCGGCCAGGGCAGCCGATTCTGGGTGCAATTGCCGTCGGCAGAAGGAGAAAACGCATGACCACACGCCAAACCATTTTGCAAATTGAAGATCGCGAAGAGGACGTTTTTCTTTTGCGCTACGCATTCAAAAATGCCGGTGTTGAAAATCCGGTTCAGGTTGCGGTGGACGGGCAGGAAGCCATTGATTATCTGGATGGAAATGGAAAATTCGCCGACCGCGCGCAGTTTCCTTTTCCGGCCCTCGTGCTTCTGGATCTGCAATTGCCGCGCGTTACGGGATTGGAGGTGCTGGAATGGATTCGGCGCCAGCCCGCGTTGAAAACGCTCGTCGTCATTGTCCTGAGTTCCTCCATTCACGAAGGCGACATCCGGCGCGCCTACGAACTGGGAGCGAACGCGTTTCTGGTCAAGCCTTCCAGCACCGAAACGCTGGCCGACATGTCGGCCGCGCTGAAACATTTCTGGCTCGCGAATAACACTTTTCCCGCGCCCGTGAAAATGTGAATGGCGAAACCCGAAATCCTAACATTTTATGAGAGCGCGCGAAAAAGAATGGGGGCCGCACGCGGCCAGCGTGTCGTTTCCGGCGGCTCGACGAAAACTCGTTTCGCAAATTTGCTGTGCGGGAAAATGAAATATCGCCAACATGAAATCGCTCATCCTCGTTGACATTCAAAACGATTTCCTGCCCGGCGGCGCGCTCGCGGTTCCGGACGGCGACGCGATAATTCCCATCGTGAACGCGATTCAGCCGGCATTTCCGCTCGTTGTCGCCACGCAGGATTGGCATCCGGCGAATCACGGCAGCTTCGCGGCGAATCATCCCGGTAAAAAAATTTTCGACCGCATCGAACTGAACGGATTGCCGCAAACGCTCTGGCCGATTCATTGCGTTCAGAACACGCCCGGCGCGGCGCTCGCGCCGAAGTTACGGCAGGATCAAATTGCGAAAATTTTCCGGAAAGGCACGGATCCGGAAATTGACAGTTACAGCGGTTTTTTCGACAACGGCCATCGGAAATCCACCGGCCTTGGCGAATGGCTCCGGGCGCGCGGCGTGACGGAAATTTTCGTGTGCGGATTGGCGACGGATTATTGCGTGAAATTCACCGCGCTGGATGCCGTGAAACTTGGTTTAAAAACAAATCTGATTGAAGACGCCAGCCGCGGCGTTAATCTTCAGCCCGACGATGTAAAAAACGCAATCGCGGAGATGAAACACGCCGGTGTCGCGATTCGCGAAAGTTCTGAATTCACGAACCGCGCGTGAAAACCGGAACTGAATTTAAACGGAAATGAACCCACTGATTTTGAAATTCAATTTGAACTGGGCTGCGTTGCGAACCGCGCTTTGCCGCATTCTTGTTTCGGCGATTTTCGTTTCGATGTTGAACGTCAACCCGGCGAATGCGGCGGAAACGCCGACGTTGAAAAAATGGACCGTGGACGGCGTCGTTCGTGAAGCGCTGATTTTCGCGCCCGCGCCCGGAAAAACTCCCGCGCCCGTGATTTTCGCGTTTCACGGCCACGGCGGTTCAATGCGGTTCGCCGCGCGCAAATACAATTTCCAATCGCTCTGGCCGGAAGCGCTGGTCGTGTACATGCAGGGACTCGACACGCCCGGGCGATTGACCGATCCCAAAGGCACCCGAACCGGCTGGCAGGCCGGAGCCGGCGATCAACAGGATCGCGATTTGAAATTCTTCGACGCCGTCCTCGCCACGTTGAAATCCGAATATCACGTGGACACGAAACGGATTTATGCGACGGGTCATTCCAATGGCGGCAGCTTCACTTATCTGTTGTGGGCGAAACGCGGGGAAACTTTCGCCGCCGTGGCTCCGTCTTCCGCGGTGGACAGCCGCGATTTTTCGCTTCTCAAACCGAAACCCGTTTTTCACGTTGCCGGCGAAAACGATCCGCTGGTTAAATTTTCATGGCAGCAACGGATGATCAACGCCTTGCGCTCGCTGAATCAATGCGGCGCGGGCGCAACGTTTTCGGGCGACAAACGATGCACGATTTATTCATCCAAAATCGGCGCGCCGGTGGTGACATTCATTCATCCCGGCGGCCATGAATTTCCCGAAGACGCGCGGAAATTGATTGTGAAATTTTTCAAACAACACGCGTTGCCGTAATTTAATTGAGCGCGCGCTGGAAAAATCGGTTTTTTAAAAATTCCGGAAAGTGGTGCG
>DASSNZ010000381.1:0-10339 GCA_035701135.1 Verrucomicrobiia bacterium | reverse complement strand
CTTAAGCGTTTTGCGATCCGCGGAAAGAAAATAAACCTGCTCGGTGTCCTGCGGCTGCTCGCTGTGCGTCCACCAGGTGCGTTTGTAAAACGGATCGGTAAAAAAAAGCGAGCCGTCCGGCTCCGCAAAAACGTCATTCGGCCCGTTCAATAATTTTCCCTGGTATTCATTCAGAAGCACGGTCACGCGGCCATCGGGCGCGATGGACCACAACTCATTTTTTTCATCGGCGCACGCCAGAAGATTTCCTTTTGCGTCGAAACACATTCCGTTCGCGCGGCCAGCGGGTTTTTTGAACGTGGATAATTTTCCATCCACGCTCCATTTCATGATGCGATCGTTCGGTTGATCGCTGAAAAAAACATTTCCGTCCGAATCGCACGTCGCGCCCTCGGCGAAATCGAATTCCCCGGAAAGTTTTTCCAGTTTCGCGCCGGGTGCGACGAGACTGGTATTTGTGGTTTGCGCCATCAAAGGCACAGTCGCCGCGAGCAGCGCCATCAGCAAGACGTGTTTTTTCAAATTTCTCATGGAACAATCCGTTGTTGCTCCATGTGATAGAACAACCTGAAACCGGATTCAATAAAAGTCCGATGCTAAAATCTTGAACCGCGCCGCGAAGTTCCCGAAGATGCAATCCAAGTACAAACCTGAATTTGAAAAAAAATCATGCGCTATTCCAAATTAACTTTCATCGCCGCCGCGTTCGCGTTGCTTTGCGGATGTCAGACGCGATCCGATTTACAATCTTCGCGTGCGGAAAGCGGCTGGACATCTTTGTTCAACGGCAAAGACCTTTCCGACTGGACGCAAAAAGGCGGCAATGCAAAATATTTCGTCGAGGATTCCAGCATCGTCGGCGAAACCGTTCCAGAAACGCCCAACAGTTTTCTTTGCACGGAAAAACCTTACGGCAATTTCATTCTCGAATTGGATTTCAAAGTGGATCCGCGCCTGAACTCCGGCATTCAGATTCGCAGCGAATGTTTTGATTACCCGACGAACATCGAGTGGCGAGGCAAAACAATTTCAATTCCTGCCAGACGCGTTCACGGTTATCAGGTTGAAATTGATCCGGATTACGCGCGCGGGCGAATGTGGACGGCTGGTATTTATGACGAGGCGCGGCGGCTCTGGCTTTATCCGGGCCAACTGGGCGGCGACGAAAAGGAATTTTCAAAACAAGGATTGAAAATTTTCAACACGAATGATTGGAATCATATCCGCGTTGTCGCCGACGGCCCGACGATCAAAACGTATTTGAACGATGTCCTTTGCGCGCGCATCGAAGATTCCATGACGCCGAAAGGATTTATCGCGTTGCAGGTTCACCAGATCGGCAACGATAAATCGAAAGCCGGAATGCAGGTGCGTTTTAAAAATATTCGCTTGAAAAAAATTTCACCAACACAAACCAAATCCGAGCCGATGCCCAACACTTTAACTGAAAAAGAAAAAAGGGACGGGTGGCGTTTGCTTTGGGACGGGAAAACAACCGATGGCTGGCGCAGCGCGCGCGGCGGCGATTTCCCGCATAAAAGCTGGAAAATTCAGAACGGTGTTCTTTCCGTCTTGTCGAGCGGCAATGCGGAATCCCAAGCCGGCGGCGACATCATCACCGACGAACGATATTCCAATTTTGAACTTAAAGTGGATTTCAAAACCACGCCCGGCTGCAACAGCGGCATCAAATATTTCGTTCAGCCCGCGCTCGCGCCCATTACCGGCAGCGGCCAGAAAGCCGCCGTCGGCTCCGCAATCGGCCTGGAATATCAGATTCTCGACGACGCGCGCCATCCCGACGCCAAACTCGGACGCAACGGAGACCGCACGCTCGGTTCGCTTTACGACTTAATTCCCGCGTCGAAAAATAAACATCCAAATGCCATCGGCGAATGGAACCACGCGCGAATTATCGTGCGCGGCAATCACGTCGAGCATTGGTTGAATGGTGAAAAAATCGTGGAATACGAACGCGGCTCGCCGGAATTCCGCAAGCTGGTCGCGGAAAGCAAATATCATAACATCCCGAATTTCGGCGAATGGGCGGACGGCCACATTTTATTGCAGGAGCACGGCAGCGATGTTTCTTTTCGCAACATTAAAATCCGGCTGCTTCCCGGGAAATGATTTCTCGGCACAGATCGCATCGGAAGCAATGGCCTTGAAAAAGAAATCGCTTTGGAGAACTCTTTTGCCATGCAGGCAATTTTAAAAGCTCCAGCGCTCAGCGTTGAGGAATATCTCGCGGGCGAATTACACAGCCGCGATCGCCACGAATATCTTGGCGGAACCGTCTATGCGATGGCAGGGACAAGCGGCGAACATAACCTGATCAGTCTCAATCTTGCTTTCGGATTGCGTACGCATTTGCGCGGCAAACCTTGTCAGGTTTTCATGTCGGACGTGAAACTCCGCCTGCGCATTTCCGAAGAGGACGTGTTTTATTATCCGGACGTGATGGTGGCGTGCGATCCCAGCGACGCGGAACGCTATTTTAAACGTCGTCCGCAGGTTTTGATTGAAGTGCTTTCTCCCGAGACGGAGAGCATTGACCGCCGGGAAAAATTTCTCAGTTACATTCAAATCGAAACGCTCTCAGAATACATTCTTGTCGCGCAAAATAAAATGGAAGCGACCGTGTTTCGCCGCTCAAATAAATGGGAGCCGGAGATACTGAATCGCGCGGATGAAGTGCTCCGTATCGAATCCTTGAATTTCGCGCTTCCGCTCAACCTAATTTACGAGGGAGTCAAAATCTGAAAGGCCGGGTTGATTTCAACCGCCCAGCGAATTCGGATCGCTCACGTCGCCTTTGTTGAAATCCACGTATTCCTCCGTCAGATCGGCGGCGTACATCACCGCGCCGGCGCGGCCCAGATTCAGGTTGATGTGCAATTCAAATTCCTTCGGAGCGACCGCGGCGCAAAGTTCCTTGAAACCGACCGGCGTCGGCTGGCCACGCTTGAGACTCCACAGAATTTTTTTTCCATTCGGTCCGCTGTAGCCAATATCAATTTTCTCCTCAACGACTTTTGCCGCGCTGTATCCGATTGCGTCCAAAATGCGGCCCCAATTCGGATCGCCGCCGTGCCAGCTTGTTTTCACAAGCGCGCTGTTTGCAATCGCGCGAGCGGCGGAATCCGCATCAGCGATGGATTTCGCGCCGTTCACGCGGACCGTTACGACGCGGTGAACGCCTTCGCCGTCGCGCACAATCATTTTCGCAAGTTCCAGGCAAACGTGGTTCAGCGCCGCCTGAAACGTTTTGAGATTCGAAATTTGCGATTTGAGATTTTCATTTCCTGCCAGTCCGTTCGCCAGCACGAGCACCGTGTCGTTTGTGCTCATGTCGCCGTCCACGGTAATGCGATTGAAACTTTGCGCGACGGCTTCCTGAAGCGCGGTTTGCAACGTCCTCGCCTCAATCAAAGCGTCCGTCGTGATGAAGCACAACATCGTCGCGTGCAATCCGCCGTTTGGCAGCGCCGCCGGGCGTTTTCCGGTCGCCGACATTCCCGGCTGAATCATTCCCGCGCCTTTACACATGCCGCCGATTCGGATTTTTTTTCCGTTCAGCTTGAATTCCACCGCGATTTGTTTTGGCCGCGTGTCGCTCGTCATGATCGCTTCCGCCGCATTCGCAGCGTGTTCCGTCGAAGAACCCAGTCCCACTCCCGCTTCGATAATTCCGGCGCGCACGTTGTCCATCGGCAATGTCACGCCGATGCGTCCCGTCGAACCGACGAGCGCCGAACCGCGCGGCAAATTCAAAGCGCGTTCCGTGAAGTCCGCCATTTCGCGCGCGTGGGCCAAACCTTGTTTTCCCGTGCAGGCATTGGCGTTTCCCGAATTCACGACAATCGCCCGGGCCGTTCCGCGTTTCACGCGCTCGACGCAAATCTTAACCGGCGCCGCGCAAACCTGGTTCGTCGTGAACATTCCCGCGACCGTCGCCGGCGCTTCGGAAACGATCAGCGCGAGGTCGCGTTTATTTCCTTTTTGCGAACCTTTGCCCGTGCCGAGCCGTTTGATGTCGCAGAAAACTCCCGCGGCTTTAAAACCTTTCGGCGCGATGACCGAGCCGGGCACTTCCTTGAAAACATTTTTCATTTTTTAAATTTTTCGCCGCGAAGATTGCGCGCGCGTCAGAAAAATTTCAAACTTTTACGGCGTCAATTTCCAGCCGCACCATGCGCACATGAACCAGGCCTTTCGCGTCGGGCGGATGTTTCGCAACGTAACGGTCGGTGACGGCCTGGATGAATTCCTCGCGGACGGATTCCGGAACGCGCTGGACGTACGGCAGCCACGTCGTGCGCAACCAGGCGGCGAAACCTTCGCGACCCGCATACGTGGCGTCCTTCGGCGCGAGTTGGATTCTGCCCGATTTGAAACCAAATTGCGGAAGCCATTTCTCGTAATCCGCCGGGCTGAAAAAAAAGTACGGCGCTTCGAGGTTTCGGAAAAATTTCCGCCAGCGCGCCCGGCGCATTTCCGGTCGAAGCGCCAGAAAAACATCATGCGCGTTGCCTTTGCCGCCGCAGGAAACGACGAGCCGCGCGCCGGATTTCAAAACCGCGGCCGCGCCGCGAAGAAATGCCTGATGATCATTGACCCAGTGCAGCGCGGCGTTGGAAAAAAGCAAATCGAACGGGCGCTCAAATTGAATTTCGCGCGCGTCCATGACTTTGAATTTAAGATTCGGAAATGCGCGCGGCGGAAAAGTTTTTTTCGCGAACGCAATCATTTGCGGCGAAGCGTCCACGCCCGTGGCCGAACCGTCCGGCACGGCGCGCGCGAGTTCGGCGGTGACCTTTCCATCGCCGCAGCCGACATCGAGAATACGTTCATTTCCGCGCAGATTCAGTTTCGCGATCAACTCGCGGGCCCAGGTTTGTTGAACCGATGAATTGGCCGCGTACGCAGCCGCGTTCCATTTGGATGAGTATGAAGGAGTTTGGGAAGTATCCATTAAAATCATTTTTCGCCGGCGGCTTCGAGGACGCGGGCTTTTAACCGGGCGATGCGATGCGAATAAATGGCGGAATCTTCTCGTGATATTTCATCAATTCGCGAAAAACGTCGTCCGGAATGATAACTTCCTGGTACAAGCGAATGAGAATTTCCGCTCGATTGATTTGAAGCAACGACGTGATCGCGGACGTATCGCTGATAATGATCATCGCCGCTGAACCCGCCCGGAGGATTCAATTGTTCGCAAATCCTGCTCGAATTCCGCGACATCGTAGTGAATTGAAATGCCGCGTTTTCCAAGCTCATGAAGTAATTCGCTTTGGGAAATTCCGGAAATCGCCGCCGCCTGGCCGAGCGTCGCATCCTCGGTGGCGTACAAACCAATCGCGAGCTCAAGTTGCAACCTCTCCGGCGAAACTCTCAGCCCGCGCAACAATTCATCCCGGACTTCAATCGTCATAAAAAAAGCTTACCGCCGATTTTTTCGTTTTCCAGAACTGTTTGAGTCGTTAAATCAACCCCGCCGTTTCCGGAAAACCGCACAGAATATTCATGCTTTGCACCGCCTGGCCGCTCGCGCCTTTCACGAGATTGTCCTCGGCGCTCATCACGACCAATCGCCCGGTGCGCGGATCCAGTCGCCACGCGATTTCAATGACGTTCGTGCCGGTGACATTTTTCGTGTCCGGCAAAGCTTTGCCTTCGAGCAATCGCACGAAAGCTTCGTTGCCGTAAGCGTTCGCGTATGACATCACGATTTTTTCCGCAAATTTCTCCGCGCCTTTCGCGTCGTTGAACGGCTCGCGCGGTTCGGTGTAAATCGTGGTCAGAATTCCTCGATTCACCGGAATTAAATGCGGCGTGAACTGAATTGTTACTTTCGTTCCAGCCGCGAAGGAAAGTTCCTGTTCAATTTCCGATAAATGCCGGTGTTTCGGCAAACCGTACGGACGCACACTTTCGTTGCATTCGACGAAAAGATAATCGGCTTCGACTTTTCGCCCGGCTCCACTCACACCGCTCAACGTGTCCGCGATAATGCTCGTCGGGCGAATCAATCCATCCCGGAGCAACGGAATGAGCGGCAAAAGAACGCTGGTCGGATAACATCCCGGCGACGCAACGAGCGACGCGGTTTTGATCTTGTCACGGTAAATTTCCGGAAGGCCGTAAACCGCTTTGTCCAGCAAATCCGGCGCGGGATGGTCGTGCGCGTAAAATTCCCTGTAAATCGCCGCGCTCTTCACGCGAAAATCCGCGCTGAGATCAATCACCGTACAGCCGGCTTCCAGCAACGGAACGGCGTATTGCGCCGCAACGCCGTGAGGCAGCGCGAGAAAAATAATTTCCGCCTGCTTCGCGAGAACCTCGGCATTCGGATCGCTGAAATGAAGGACCCTGGTTTGCGGATGATTGGCGAATTTCGGAAAAACCCGCGCGAGCGTCTGCCCGGCGTTCTGGCGCGAAGTGACGGCGGTCAATTCCACGTGCGGATGATGCAGCAGGAGCCGCACGAGTTCCTCGCCGGAATAGCCGGATGCGCCAATGATGGCAACTTTTTTCAAATTCATTTTTAAAATTTAATGGCGAATTCCGCGAATCACACGAAATTTTTCAGACAACAATGCCACGAATTGGCACGAATTTAATCTCTGGAAACAGCACGGCAATTTGCCGCAAACAAAAAACCCGCTGACCATTGGCCAGCGGGTTTGAAGAAATCAGTCCAATTAACGTTTGCTGAACTGGAACCGTTTGCGAGCGCCGGGCTGGCCGTACTTTTTGCGCTCTTTCATGCGCGGATCCCGCGTCAGCAAACCCTCGGCCTTCAGCGACGCGCGAAAATTCGCATCCGCCCGCAGCAGCGCGCGGGCAATGCCGTGGCGAACCGCGCCGGCCTGGCCAATCGGCCCGCCGCCAATCACGTTCACGCTCACGTCAAACTTATCCGCAGTGCCGGTGACAGCCAGCGGTTGTGTCACAACACCGCGTTGCGAGTCCATCGGAAAATAGGTTTCAAACGCCCGGCCATTAACGGTGATTTTACCGCTGCCGGAAGAGAGACGCACGCGGGCAACGGAAGTTTTCCGGCGGCCCGTGCCCAGGAATTCAGAGGTTTTGGTTTCTGCCATACTCAGGAATGAAAATTGATCGTTAAATTACTTCGCTCCGGCCAGCGCGACCGGCTGTTGCGCGGCGTGCGGATGTTCGCCGCCTTTGTAAACTTTGAGCTTGGTCAGGAGAACCCGGCCCAGCCGGTTCTTGGGAATCATTCCGCGAACGGCGCGGTGAATGAGCATTTCGGGCTGGCGCGCGCGCAAATCGGCGACGGTGAAATATTTCTCGCCGCCTTTCCAGCCGGAGTAAGTCATGTATTCCTTTTGTGTTTCCTTTTTGCCGGTGACGCGCACTTTTTCCGCGTTGACGACTACGACAAAATCGCCGGCATCGAGGTGCGGCGTGTAAACGGCTTTGTTTTTCCCGCGCAAAATATTGGCAACCTGGGCGGCCAGACGGCCCAGAACGACACCGTCGGCATCAATCACATGCCATTTGCGCTGATCCAAATTCACTTTCGGCAAATGCGTTTTCATCTAAAAATCAATCAAAGGAGCGCAGACACTACCAAACAAACGCGCCAAGTCAACAGACATTTCGGCCTATCGTTTCCGAATTTCGAGAAACAAGACCGGCCAAGTTTCGGAACAAATTATTCCGTCTCCCTAAAAATTCAACCTGCTCCGGGCGCGTTCTCCGGTTCACGTCCACAACTGCCGGTCCAGCGAACGATATTGAATCGCCTCGGAAACGTGATTATCCAGAACGCGTTCCGAGTCCGCCAGATCAGCGATTGTCCGCGCCACTTTCAAAATCCGATCGTAAGCCCGCGCGCTCAGGTTCATGTCGGTCATCGCGAATTTCAAAAGCTCCATCGCCGTCTCGTCCAGCGCGCAATAAGTTTTAAGCTCGCGCGCGCCCATCCGCGCGTTGCACGTGATTTTCGGTTTTCCCTTGAATCGTTCCTGCTGGCGAATGCGCGCGGCGATAACGCGTTCCCGGATTTGCGCCGACGTTTCGCCGGTTTGTTCGCTCGCGATTTCGCGGAATTTCACCTGCGGCACTTCGATATGCAGATCAATCCGATCCAGCAGCGGACCGGAAATGCGGCCAAGATAATTCTGAATTTCCCGCGGAGAGGAGCGCGATTCGCCGGGCATTTTTCCGTCCGGCGTTGGATTCATCGCGGCCATCAACATAAATTGGCTCGGAAAAGTCATCGTGCCCGCCGCGCGGGAAATCGTCACGCGCCCTTCCTCCAGCGGCTGGCGCATCGTTTCCAAAACGCTTCGCTTGAATTCCGGCAATTCATCCAGAAACAAAACGCCGTGATGCGCGAGGGAAATTTCGCCCGGCGTCGGATTGATATTTCCGCCAAGCAAACCCGCGTCGCTCGCGGTGTGATGCGGCGCGCGAAAAGGCCGTCGCGTGACAAGCGCCTGACCGGGTTCGAGCAGCCCGACAATGCTGTGAATTTTCGTCGTCTCCAGCGCCTCGTTCAACGTGAGCGGCGGAAGAATCGTCGCGAGCCGCCTGGCGAGCATGGATTTTCCCGTGCCAGGCGGGCCGATGAGCAACGCGTTGTGGCCGCCCGCGGCGGCGATTTCGAGCGCGCGTTTCACCGATTCCTGACCTTTGACTTCGGCGAAATCCACTTCGTCCGTGTGATCGTGATTAAAAATTTCCGCGATGTTCACTTTCGCCGGAGCGAGTTTGATTTCGCCTTCAAGAAAACTCGCGGCTTCGCGGAGGTTTTGAACGGGAATGACCTGCAAACCGGAAACAACCGCCGCTTCGGCCGCATTTTCGGCGGGAACCAGCATTCCGATTTTGCCGTCGTCCCGCGCGCGAATCGCGATTGGCAGCGCGCCTTTCACCGGACGAATCGTGCCGGTCAACGCAAGTTCGCCGACGATCACAAAATTTTCGAGTTGATCGGTTTCGATCTGTTCGCTGGCGGCAAGCATTCCAATCGCAATCGGCAGATCAAAACTCGGGCCTTCCTTTTTCACGTCCGCGGGCGCGAGATTGATCGTCGTGCGGCCCATCGGAAATTTGAAACCGGAATTGGAAAGCGCGGTGGTGACGCGATCCTGCGATTCTCTCACGGCGGCATCGGGCAATCCAACGATGATAATTTTCGTGTCGCCCCAGCCGGCGTTGACTTCCACTTCAACCGGGTACGCGTCAATCCCATTGACAGCCGCCGAACAGACCTTGGCTAACATGCCGCGATTATTGGCCGGAGCGCGGATTTCTTGAAAGCGAAATTTGCGGCGGAACTTTACCTTTTTCGCGCGCGCCCGTATTTTCGCTTCAATGCGGAGCGAGTTGCTAAAAGATGTGACGCGAATTGTCGTCAAGCTCGGAACCGGTGTTCTCACGGACAGCCGGAAACAGCCCGATCTGGCGCGCATGGAACAATTGGTCGCGCAAATCGCCGGGCAACGAAAGGAAAACCGCGAAATCGTGCTCGTCACTTCCGGCGCGGTCGGCGCGGGAATGGGCGCGATGGGCTACGAAAAACGCCCGAATGAACTCGCCGAATTGCAGGCGTGCGCCGCCGTCGGCCAGTCGCGTCTGATGGCGACTTACGAAAAACTTTTCAGCGCATTCGGCCTCGCCGTCGGCCAGGTGCTGCTCACGCACGACGACCTGGAACATCACGAGCGCCATCTCAACGCGCGCAACACGCTCGTCGCGCTGCTCGAACGCGGCGTCGTTCCAATCATCAACGAAAACGACGCGGTCTCGAATACGGAGTTGAAATTCGGCGACAACGACAAATTGTCCGCGCTCGTCGCGTCGCTTTTGCCTGCGGATTTGCTGGTAATTCTCACAACGGTGGATGGCGTGATTGAAAATTTCGGCAAGTCGAATCCGAAAACCATTTCCGTCATTGAACACATTGATTCCGCCATTGAAAATCTCGCCGGCGGGACCGACAGCGCCACGGCCGTCGGCGGAATGCGCTCGAAAATCGAAGCCGCCAAAATCGTCGTTCGCTCCGGAATTCCGCTCGTGATCGCTTCGGGAAAAAAGAAAAATATTTTGTCGCGCGTGCTGACTGGCGAAAACGAAGGCACTTTGTTCGTAGCGCATCCCACGAAATTGCAGGGACGCAAACGTTGGATTGCTTTTTTTCATCATCCGAAAGGCGCGTTGATCGTGGATAACGGCGCGAAGAAAGCATTGCGCGAAAGCGGCAAAAGTTTGTTGCCGCCCGGAGTCGCACGTTGCGAGGGAAAGTTCGACGCCGGCGAAGTCGTGCGGATTTGCGATCTGGAAGGAACGGAATTCGCCC
>DASSNZ010000380.1:0-13866 GCA_035701135.1 Verrucomicrobiia bacterium | reverse complement strand
GAAACGCTCGCGCTATTCGTACTGCCCGTGACAATCAATTCCGTTGGAGATGCGGGCGGCATAACGAAAGAATCGAAGTTTGTCGCGGTAATGCTGAAATCGCTGAACTGAACGCCCAACTGATTATTAAACGTCGCGTGCATGATGCCGACCTGCAGCGGTTGTCCCGCAAAATCGGCGCGCGTCAGAGTGGGACTGTTTGTGATCGGCCACCACACCGCGCCCGAGTCGCTTTCATAAAAACTGAATTTCTTTGCGCCGCTGTCCCAATCAATTCGCAGCCAGTAATCGTTGTTCGACGGAACCGCGCGCGAGCCGTTGTGCGCAGCGGTGTCCGTGTCAATCTGCGAGACGACGCCGTTCACTTCGTTGCGAAGATAATTGTTGAAACCAAACTGATCGAAGCGCGTGAGCGAAACGTAATCTTCCGAGCCGCCAAACGGATTGCCGCCCGATGAAAACGCCCGCACCTGCAATCCCGCAGTATTGTAGCCCGTGTGGTCGTAGGGAGTAACAACATGGACACGCGCCGAAAAATCTCCTTGAACCACTTTGAACAGAAAAAATCCGTCGTCGTCCGCGCCTTCCCACGCCGTGCCGGTGGATTGAATTGTCAGCGTGTCGGGCGCGCTGATGTTCGCGTCGCATTGAAGCGTCGCGCCTGGTCCGCCGCCGCCGGTTCCGGAATTGGCGAATTCTCCCGCGCCAAAATAAACGCCGTCCCAGATCGTCCCGACAACGCCGTTCGCGAGATAATCCGCGTTTGTGTTGAAATTATCCGAAAGTGTCGCGGCTCGTCCCTGAGTTGTGAGAACAACCAAAAAAACGGCGCTGAAAAATCGTTTTGCCAAAAAATATTTCGAGCATTCAACGCGGAGAAAATCCGAAAACATAACAGGGTTCCTTTTTCCAATCACGCCGCCTGCGCTTCAATCCGGCGATCCCGATAGCGGCTGGCCAGAACGATGAAAATCATCGCGACGACGAACATCAGAACGGCGTAAAAATAAAATTCCGACGCGCCGGTGGCGTGGACAAATCGCGCGTTCAACCCGGTGAACAGCGCGATCAAAAAATGCCCGGCGGCCGTGGTCATCAGCCAGAAACTCATAATCACGCTCTTCAATTGTTTCGGCGCCTGATCAAACGCAAACTCCAGCGCAGTCGCCGAAACCATCACTTCGCCCGCCTCCAGCACAATGTAGGGAACAAGCTGCCACGCGATATTGAGCGATTGCCCGTTGTCCAGTTTCGATTGCAGAACGCCGCTCAACACAAATGCCGCGGCGGCCAGAACCATTCCCACCGACATCCGGCGCAACGCGGTCGGACGCCAGCCGAGCCGTTCCAGCAGCGGATAAACTCCCCACGTTAACAGCGGAACCCAGACCATCACGAGCACCGCGCCCGCGCCTTGCATGGTTTCGCCGTTCAATC
Source organism: Verrucomicrobiia bacterium (assembly GCA_035701135.1). Lineage (GTDB taxonomy): Bacteria > Verrucomicrobiota > Verrucomicrobiia > Limisphaerales > DASXHY01 > DASXHY01. The sequence continues at coordinate 12,429 of DASSNZ010000380.1, read as the reverse complement.
CCCAGCCGTGGAAAATGGGAAACGGTTTCATTTTGTTGCCTTGCAGAACCCAGGTGGAATTGACCTGATTGTAAAGCGCCCAAAATATCGGCACGCCCGCGAAAATGACCAGAATGCTGACAACGGCTTTTGCAGTCTGGACTTCTTCGCGGGAAAATTTTTCAAGCGCGACATCCAGAAAATTTTGTCCCGCTTTGCGCCGTCCCGGATGGCAAAGCGCATACCACCACACGGGAACAAAACGAACCCGCTTCTGTTGGCGCGCGGGCGGCTGGCGGACGTAATATTTCGTTCCCATCCAGAAAAACAGCGTCGCAACGCCCATCGCGATTCCCGGAATTCCAAACGCCCAACTGTATCCCGCTTTCGCGTGAACCATTGGAATAATGAAAAATCCCGCCGCCGCGCCGAGATTGATCGCCCAATAAAACCATCCGTAAATTTTCGGCAAAAGATGCTGCTGGTCCGCCCGGAATTGATCGCCGACAAACGCGGAAACGCACGGTTTGATTCCGCCCGCGCCAATCGCAATCAGCGAAAGTCCGACGAACAATCCCACGCGACTGCCCTCAAACGCCGCAAGCGTCCCATGGCCGAGGCAATAGAAAAGCGAAATCACCAGAATCGTCCAGTATCGGCCAAACCACCGATCCGCAATCCATCCGCCCAGCAACGGCAAAAAATAAACGGCGGTTCCGAACAAATGCAGCGTTTCCGTCGCGCCGTCTTTTCCCAGCCCCATCCGATTCATCAGATACAATTCCAGAATGCCGACCATTCCGTAATAGCTGAACCGCTCGCAGGCTTCGTTTCCGATAATGTATTTGATCTGCGGCGGATAACGGTCCGGCTTTGTCACGGCCGGAGCGGTTTTGGCGATGGAATCAATTTCCGAATTCATGGTTGTTTCGGTTCCGTCAAACCAAGCTGCGCACGGACGAGTTCGGGAAGGTATTTCACGGGAATCGAGCCGTGGGAAATCACGGCGTTGTGGTACGCGGCGAGATTGAACTTGTCGCCCATTTCACGCTCGATTTCCTGGTGCAACCGATAATGCGCCATTCGGCCGACGAAATACGTGCTGAGTTGAACGGAACTTTGCTTCGCGCGAATGAGCTTCAATTTCGCCTCGCCCTCGGATTGAAACGAATCGTCCATCATGAATTTCATCGCCTCCGCGTCCGACATTTTCTCGCAGTGCATTTTGTAATCGAGAATCGAATTGGCGACCGCGCGCAAATAAAATTTCAGTTGCATCAGGCGCAATCGCAAATCGCCGCCGCCGTAACCTTCATTGAGCATCGTGATTTCGCCATAAACCGCCCAGCCTTCGATGAACGGTCCGGACTGGCACACGCGCCGAATCAACGAAGGATTTCGATTCGCGTACTCAAGCTGCACGTAATGGCCGGGATACGCTTCGTGCAACGTCAGGATTTGCAGCATGTGACTGTTGTATTCCTCGAGAAAACTTTTCACCTGCTCCGGCGTCCAGTCGGAAGGCGGCGGACTGACGGCGTAATAGCTGTGCGCTTTCGGATCGAGCGGCGGCGCGTTTTCAAGGTAAGCCAGCGAATTGCCCCGGCGAAATTCCGGCATCTCAATCACCTTGCAATGATCCGGCTCGGGCAACTGAAGATAATTTCGTTCGCGAATAAATTTTTTGATCCGCTCCACCGTTGCCCGCGCGTCGGCAACCAGATCCTCCGGTTTTCCGTGCTCCTGATCCACCGCGTCCACGACTTTCATGATCGTTTCCCGCTCGCCCGCGGCATCGTCCGGCGGCAATGGCTGTCCCGGAAAATAGCGCGGCCAAAGCTGGCGCGCGACGACGTACATCACGCCGCGCACGCGCGCAAATTCCGTCTGCGCATCCGCCAGATTTTGTTCGGCGGTAATTCCCGCGTCAGTTTCCAACTCGAATTTCTTGTCGAATTTCTTTTTCCCAATCCGCCATTCACCGTCCGCGCGCGACATCAAATCGCCTTCGAGAAATTTTTGATAATCCTTCAATTCATCCGCAACTTTCGCGGCGGCGGTTTTCAGTTTCCCGCGCTGCGGCGTGTCGCCGGCGAGTTGAAAAATTCCGTTTTCGTAAAATGAAATCGAACCGCGGTTCTGCCGGATGGCTGTTTCGAGAATCGGTTTTGGCGGATGTTTCAAAGTAGTTTCCGCCGCCGCGATGATGCGCGGAATTTGCGTCATTCGCGCCAGACAATTTGAAATATTTGTTTCCATCGGCAGCGTGGATTGCGTGAGCAGCACATAAACGCTGTCGTTGATATAGCCGCCGTACGTGCGCGGGTCACGCTCGAACGGACGCATATTTTCCGCGAGCCAGATTTCGGTTTCCAGTTCGTGCTGAAAAATCTCGAAATCAATCTGGCCGTCGCGCGACAATTTTTTGTAATCCACTGCTTTGGGCAAATCCGACAACGTGCGTTGCGCCAGCGCCAGCCAGCCGTCCCGCGCTTTTTGCGAAATGTCGTCCAGCTGACCATCGAAGCGATGATCGCCCAACTGCGACGCGGCGAGCGGTTGCTGGCGAAAATGTTCATCGAGATAATTTGTGAAAAACGAAGCCAGTTTTTCGTTCTCGGAATTCTGGCAGAAAGCCGGTTGCAAAAAGGCCATCAAAATGCCGAACGCGAAGAGCGCCGCGATCCACTTTGATCTGTCCTTTTTACGGCAAGCCGTTTGGGTTTTATGCTTCTGGCCGTTCGTTTTGGAATTTTTCATCGCTATGGTTTTCTCACAGGCGCACGACCATTCGTTCGCCGTTAAATTTGATTTGCGCGGGCTTTGCGCCGCCAACGGTTTCAACTGAAAAACTCCGTTCGCCGCCGGGCCATTTTTTCATTCGTTCGCCTGGCTCCAGCGTGAGCGTGCGCGCCGCGTCATTCCAACGGCATCGGATCCAAATCTCTTTTGCATCCGAGCCGTTGAGATAGCCGAGGCTTTGGCCGTCATCATCGTAAAATGTAAATTCGCCGTCGGCTCCCGGAAAAATTTTCATCGTGGTCGGCTCGCTCACATTTTGGGAAACATATTGACGCACGGGATCCAGCGGAAGAATCGCGCCGGCGCGAACGTAAATCGGCATTGTCCCCAGATCCACCGGACGCTCGATCCATTTGCCGCCGGAAATTTTTTTATCATTCCACCAGTCAAACCAATTGCCTGCGGGCAAATATACGCGGCGCGATGTCGCGCCTTTTTCGGTAACCGGCGCGACGAGCAGATCGCGTCCCCAGAGAAATTCATCGCCGAGTTTCACCGCTTCCGGATCGAGCGGATAATGAAGCCACAACGCGCGCATCAGCGGCATTCCCGTGTCGCGCGCCTGCCGTGTGATGGTGTAGTTGTAAGGCATCAACCGGTAGCGCAAGTCCAGATATTTTCTGCAGACCGGCTCGACGGCGGCGTTGTGCAATTCCGAGGGATCGGGCGCGGGACGTGATTCGACCGGCCCGGTTTTTCCGGTGTTCCAACCCCACGGCAAATGCAATTGCCAGGTGCGCCCGTGCGAACGGAACAGAGGACAAAACGCGGCGAATTCAAACCAGCGCGCGTAAAGTTCGCCGGTGTATTCGCGGTCGCGCGGAGGAAAAAATCCGCCAATGTCCGTTCCCCAGAACGGTGAAATGCTCAACGAGGAATTCAGCCCGACTTCGACCTGCGACGCCAGGGTTTTCCAGCTCGAACTGATATCGCCCGACCAGATCCACCCGCCGTAACGCGAAATTCCCGGCGCGCCGTTGCGCTGCAAATTCCACGGGCGCACATTCGGCGTGTCGCTTAACGGACCTTCGTAATACATGCGATGCCGCGCGAGCCGGCTCGGCACATCGAGCCAGTCGCCTTCATCCGGCCACCAGCCGTCCACTCCGTCCGCGACAAGTTCGCGATGACGCGCCCAATAAATTCCGATGTCGCGCGTGTCCAGTTCTTCTCCGGGCGCGGGCGGAATATTTCCATGAAGAGAAGAATATTTCCGCTCCGGCGGAACAACATGCAGAACGACGCGCAAATTTTCTTCGTGCAATTCACGAATCACTTCCGCCGGCGAATGAATGAAAACGTTCGTGTTGAATTCAAAGGAATCGTGTCCAAGATTCCAGCCCGCCGGACAAAACCCCGTGCCCAGAAAAATGAACGCGTCGCACGGAAGATTTTTTTCCCGAAACGTTTTTGCCTCGGCGAGAATATCGGCTTCGGTCGAAAGCGTGCGATGCGATTGCATGTAGCCAAGCGCCCATTTCGGCGGCATCACCGGCGCGCCGGTCAATCGCACGAATTCGCTCATCGCATTCGCCGGTTCCCGAGCGTCAATTACGAAGACATCCGCCGCTCCGGTTTTTGCGTTGCGCCCTGGATTGAATTCGCCGCGCTCGTTTCGCAAATCCATTCCGCCGGACGGCGACGCAAAAAGCATCGCCCAGCCTTCCGTTCCGATGATAAAAGGCGAGAAAACGCGCGCTCCAAATTCCGCGAGTTTGTAGCGCTCGCCGTTGACCAGAAAAAAATTGTTTCCGCGGCGATCAAATTGTTCCGCGCCTTCGCCGAGTCCCAGCACCGGAGCCGCAGTGCGAAATGAAACGGCATTGGTGACGGAATTTTCGTTAAAAACCATTTCCTGAACGAGCGTTCCATCCGCGCGATGAACGGCAATCGTCAGCGGACGCGGACGAATTTGAACGCGAAGCGAGCCGGCCTGAATTTCCTTTTCTCCGGAAAGCTCGCGCGCGCGAAATTTTTCCTGTTCGGAAAATGGAACGAGAATCGGCTCGGAATTTTTTGGTTGGACGGCGGATTTTTCATCGAGAGGAGCCAGTTCGACGCGAATCGTCCTGTCGCTCACCGCGCTGATTTTCAATTCAGCGGGCGCGCCTTCAAAAAAAATGGCGGAATCGGGAACCGCCATCGCGCGGCGAATAAAATCCAGGCGCGGAAAATTCTTTTCCAGGTAAGCATTTCCTATTTCAAACAACGGCCCCTGTTTTCCGCCGCGAATGCCGCCGCCCGCCGATTCTCCGTATTCCGAATTCAACGAATCCGCCACGTCCATTCCCTGAATGATTTTCCCGAACGGCACGAACGGCTCCGGATCGTGCGTCGCGGAATTGTCGCGCAGGTTGATAAAAAGCTCCGTCGTCCGACCGTTCGGAACGGCGAACGCAAAAGCGACGGTGCCGCGCGTGTTGGAAATCACGCGCGGATCATCGGCAATCGTCCGGTCGTGCCAGGCTTCGGAAACTTTCGGGTCCGCGGCGATGCCGAACTGCGCCCATTTTCCCTGAATCACGCGAAAGAATTTCGCGCCGTTGAAATACCCGGCGCGAATCAAATTATAAAAACGATCCGCTCCATGCGGCGACCAGTCGCGATGCACTTCAATGACAATCGGGCCTTTGCTCGTGTCGAGCCGCGTCAGAAAAATATCGGGCGCGCGGAGGTTCACTTCCGGCGCGGAGGGATTCAAAAGAAATCCGGATTCGGGCGAATGCCGCGCGGACCTGCAGGAAAGCAGGACCAGGCACGATAAAAAAGCGCAAAGCAAAATGAAGTTAAAATGCTGTTTCATTTCGCCCGGCGTTTCATTTTTGAAGATTCATCGCCGCTCGGTCTGTTTCAAAAGACGAACGAGATATTTTTTCCACAGCACGGCTTTGGTGTGGCTTCCATGTCCGACGGTTTTATCGCTGAACGGAATCACAATCGCTTTGCCGTGTTTGACGCGTTTGATTTCTTTTTCCAGAACGCGCAGCTCAGGCGGATTGATCAGATCATCGGCGGAATTGATCGCGACCAGCGGCGCCTTGATTTTTTCCAGGTCCGGCGCCGGATCGTAATCGCGCGACGCGGCAAACGCGTACATCACATCATTGGCGTCGAGTTTCGTGATGGCGTTCGTGACGTATTGATCCAGCACCTCGTCGGATTTTTTGAGCGTCGGCATTTCGTTCATCCGCAAAACCGGATTGCTGCCCATGAAATAAAGCATTTCCGCCGCGGTGCGCAGAGACGGCGGCTCCGCCTGGTAATCGCCGCCGCGCCAGTCCGGATCGTTCCGAATCGCGTCAATCACGACGCGCCGCCAAACGCGGTTTCGTCCGGAAATCTGCATCGGCAGACTCCCGAGCGGCATCAGCGCGTCCATGAAATCCGGATGAATTTCACCCCAAAGCCACGCGTGCATTCCGCCCATCGAAGTGCCCATGACGAGCCGCAGATGATTTACTTTCAATCCTTCGGTCAGCATCCGGCGCTGCGCCTCGATCATGTCGCGATAACCGTATTTCGGAAAATGCGCGTGCAATCCGTCGCTTGGTTTGCTGGATTTTCCATGGCCGATATTGTCGGGAATAATGATGTAAAAACGCGTCGCGTCGAGCGGTTGTCCCTTTCCGTAAAGTTCATTCGCGAATTCCGGCCGCAGAAATTGCGCGCTGCTGCCGGTTGTTCCGTGAAGAATCAAAACCGCGTTGCGCACCGTTCCGGCGGCGTCGCGGCGCGGCGAACCGAGCGTGAGATAATGCATCCGCAATTCCGGAAGCGATTCGCCGGAATTGAAATGAAAATCACGAAGAACGCAATCGCCTTCCGTCGGCGCGGGATAATTCGCCGCGCGCGATGACGCGATCGCAATCAGCGAAACGAGCAGCAGGCAAATCCTAATTTTCATTTTCTCCCGCCACACTCATCGCGTTTCGGTTCGGCGGCTCTTTCCCGAGCAGATTATGCACGAAGAAATCCAGCGTGCGGCGTTGCGTAATGGGACTCGCCGCGCCGTGGTTCGCGCCGGGAACAACGAGCAGATCGAAATCCTTGCGCGCCTTGATCAACGCGTCCACAAAGCGATACGTGGATTCCGGCGGCACGTTGTCGTCCATTTCGCCGACGATGAGGAACAGCTTTCCGCCGAGTTTCGCCGCGTTGTCAATGTTCGAATTTTGCGAATACCAATTGTCCGGATCGTGGCTCCAGATTTTGTCCTTCGGCATATAACCCATCCATTGCTCGTTCCACGACGCTTTGTCGAGGCGATTGTCGTGACAGCCGGAATTGGCGACAGCGCATTTGTAAAAATCGGAATGAAACAAAACGGCGGCGGCGGCGTTCTGTCCACCGGCGGAAGTTCCGAAAATGCCCACGCGCGTCAAATCCATGTAAGGATATTTCGCGGCGGCGGCCTTGATCCATTTGATGCGATCCGGAAAACCGGCGTCTTTGAGATTATGCCAGCAGACATCGTGAAACGCTTTCGAGCGGAATGCCGTTCCCATCGCGTCGGATTGCACGAGAATGAAACCGGCTTCGGTGTAAGGATCGGAACGCCGCGTGGATCCGCTGAAAGATTTCGGCACATACGCGCCTTGCGGGCCGTTGTAAATGGTTTCGAGGATCGGATATTTTTTTGACGGATCGAGATTTTTCGGGCGATAAATCAGACCCCAGATGTCCGTTTTGCCGTCGCGTCCTTTCGCCACGAAAACTTCCGGCGGCTCCCAGCCGCTCGCCTTCAATTCGGAAATGTCCGCTTCCTCAAGTTTGCAGACAAGTTTTCCGTCCGAACAACGCCGCAATTCGTGAACGGGCGCCATGTCCACGCGGCTGTAAGTGTCTATCAGATATTTCCAATCGGGAGAAAATTGCACGGTATGATTTCCGTTTCCTTTCGTCAGCGCAACCAGCCCCGTCCCATCGAAATTGATTCGATAATAATGAACAAAATACGGATCCTGATCCGGGTTCATTCCGCCGGCGCGAAACCAGATCTGACGCGCGTCCTCATCAATTTTATCAATGCCGCGAATCACCCATTCACCTTTGGTAATCTGGTTGACAATGCCGCCTTTGCGCGCGTCCACCAGATACAAATGCCGCCAGCCGTCCCGTTCCGAAACGTAAATCATTTCGTCGCTGTTCGTCAGCCAGTTCACCAGATTGACGCCCAGATTTTCCGTGTGCGCCGTCCAGATGAATGTCTTTGTCCTTTCATCCACAAGATTGCGAATGGAGCCGTCGTCGCAATTCACTTCGATCACGCGCAATCGCTGATGCCCGCGATCTTCCTGTTCATAAGCGAAATGCCGGTGATCGAGTTCCCAATGAAGTCGAGGCGTTTCGTATTCATGCTCGAAACGATCCACCTTCGGCTTGATCTGCTTGCGGCTTGCAACGTTGAAAATGTTGACTTCGTATTTTGGAAACTTGTCGCCCGCCTGCGCGTAAGGCCTCTCGCGCATTATCGCGCGGCCACCGCCCGGAGGCGAGGACTCAATCAGATAAACCATTCCAATATCGCCGGGCTCAACGCGCCACGCGATGAGCGATTGCGAATCCGGCGACCATTCCAGGCGCGAATAGGAATTTCCTTCCTCGCCATCAGTGCTCAACTGGATTTCCTGGCCGTCCGATCCCGCGCGGACAAACACATTGTTGTCCTTCACAAACGCGGTCCATTTTTCGTCCGGCGAACGAACATCGCGATTGAACCCGCCGCGCCGGCGGAATCCCTGCCGCTGGCCTTGCGGCCGTGGGTTCGTTTGTTGCGGCGACAAATGAGTCGTGTCCGGCGTTTCCTCGGAATCATACGGCTCGGGATCATACGGTTCGGAAAGCGGCGCGGACAAACGGGCGTCGGCGAGTTGCGCCGTTTCGACCGACAAAGGCGGAGCGAGCTGCGAAGATTGTTTTGTTTCCGAACTGCTCGTCAGCGCCGTGCATTTGTAGGAAACCAGATCGCATTTCCATTTTTTATCCGCCGCGTCGAACTGAATCGCTTTTCCGTCGTCCACGAATTCAATGTCGGAAAACGGCAGCTTGTCGGCCTTGAAATCCTGCCCGCTTGCTTTCGACAACGCGGCGGCGAGTTTCGCGTGATCGAACGCCGGCTCGCGCGTTCCTTTTTCGGCGTCCACCAGGATGAATTCCTTCGCGCCGTCGCGCAGGTCGTTGCGATACCAGAATTCCGTGTTGTTGGTGAACCAATGCGGCGTGATGCGCGCCTTGTAAACTCCGCGCTCCTGCCGGCTGAAACGGCGCCGTTGCTGCGGCGAATCCGTGGAAGTCTGCGCGAAGGCCATGTTTCCCAATACGCAAAACGCGACCGCCGCCGCCGCGAGCCTGGCAAATGTTTTTTGTGCAATTTTCATAGTGGTGAAGTTCGATTCGATTCGGAGAAAAATTTTATTCGGGATTGTAACGCCAATCCACGTGGCCGTCGTAAGCCATTGTTTCGTTGACCAGCGCGTAAAGTCCCGGATCGTATTCCTTCAACAATTCGCGCGTCGCGATCGGATGCGGCGCATCGTTGGGCGCGGCTTCCTGGCCGGTGGCATCAAAGTAGGCGAGCACGCCTTCCGCCCAATATTCAACGCGGTTTTCGACGGCGGGCGTCCCCATCCACTTTTTTTTGTCCATCGCGTCCTGGTAAAGTTGCTTGAGCTTTTCATCGAATTGAACATCCAGCCGTTTGACCCGCAATTCATATTGCTGCACGTCGCGTCCCCGATGGTCCCAGTTCGGGTCCACCGGGCGCGTGCCGCAAACGTAGTAAAGCGCCTTGGCGAATTCGCGGATTTCCTGGTTTGAACCCACCCATTTGTCATTCGGATTGCCCATCACGTTTTCCTCGTCCACAACCAGCAGCTTCGTCTCCGGCGTGTAATCCATGAATCGCGCTGTCAGGTCCACATTCGTTCCCGCATTTTTCAGCTCCGGCAGATCGGCAAGCTTTTCGGTTTTCCCAAGGACAACCAGTTTTACACCATCGCCGATGAGCGCTTTCAAAATATCGTGGCGATACGCGAACATTTTGCGAATTGTGTCGTTGGCTTTCAGCATCGCCGCGTCGCTCGCCTGCCGGCCCACGACCGTGAACTCGCGCGCCCAGGTGAACTTGGTGTAATAGGGATCAATTTTAAATTTCGCCGGCGGCGGAATGACGTTGGGCAATTTTTGCAGCCAACTATATCGCCAGTCCTGTTCCGGGCTGAGCCTGAATGTCGTCCGGACAAGCTCGTAGGCTTCCGGATCATAAACTTTAAGCTGCTCGCGCGTTCCGATCGGGCCATGGTTCCAGTTGTTCACGCGGTTGTTGTCAAAGTAGGACTGGCAGACTTCCGCCCAGTATTCCGCCTGGTTTGAGCCGGCGTAAGTATTTTTCCAAAGTCCTTTGCTCAACGCGTTTTGATAAACGCTCCGCAAACGCTGCCGCCAGGTCGGATCAATTTTTCTTAACGCGGCGTCAACCGTGTGGCAGAACTCATGCAGACCGATGCTTTCGTCGTCGTAACGATCAATCGGCAGGCTGAGCAGATTTTCCTCGCCAAAACTCGTCACATTGAAACCGCCGGTGCCGCGAACCCGCTCGTTCAGGTAATCCGGATTCCGCGCGTGGCGATACTCCGGCATGTCGGTATAAACCTGGTTTCGCCCGATGATAATCAGGCGCGTTCCATTCGTCGCCATGGTTTCCAAAATATCCGGCCGTCCCGCGAGCAAATGGGTAACAATGTCGTAGGTCCGCCGGAGCGCCTCGTCATCCACATCGCCGGACGCGACCACCGGCATTCCTTTGACATCCATGTATTTCTTGTAGAACTGGCGGGCGACATCGCGGTCGGCTTCCCGGACACTGTTGAAGAAGGATTCCGGCGGCGCGGTAATCGGCGGATAATTTTCATCCGCGCGGCTGCTGCAACAATTCAGCGCAAACACGCCAATCGCCAGAAACGAAAGGAACCGTTTAGTTACTTGCATATAAAAATAATAAAAGCATTCCACCGCACAAACTGTCTGCCGCTCACGCAGCCGGCGAAAAATCCTAACGACTTTCCGTCAGATCAATCCGGGTCGCCTTTTTTCCAAGCGGAATGACAAACGCGTCCCGCGTGGTGGCCAGTTGACTGGATGGATGATACGAACCGATGCCGGAAATTTTCGCCGGTTGTCCGATGCGCAAAAGAGCCTGCGTCGTGTAATCGTCGGAAGGCATTAAATTCACGCGCACCGCATGTGTTTTCGCGTTGACTTCAACGCTTTCAAATTTGCCGGAATCCAGCGTGAGCCAGAGGCCGAGCGGCGCGATGTAAACGCGGGAACGAAATGAATCCAGCGGCTGAACTTCGACCCGGTTGCCGCGAACGCTCACGTTTCCACCGAACGCCTGCCATCCGAATTCAGGATGATCAATCAGGTAGGTCGCCGTATCCACGGCATGGCCAAAAAAGTTCGGGCCGTAATCGCCGCTGTAAGCGTCCCATCTTAAAGTGTTGGGCCACGCGTGAAATGCCGCCGACGCAAAACCGTCGCGATCAATATTCGACAGCGGCCCCATCGTGCCGCCGTACCCAACGCGCAAAAGATAGTAATCGTCGGGATGCTCGCGGTAGGAAGCCAGAACGGGAATGGCATTGATGCCCGAGCCGTAATGATGAATCTGACGTTCAATTCTCGATGTCGGACCCGGCGCGGCTCCGTAAAGAAAATCCCAATATCGTCGCGCGTTTCCGTTGTAGCCCCAGTTGGGAACCGTGGGCATGTAACCTAAAATCGAATCGAGCGAAACTTCGCCTTTTTCATCGTAGCCGAAGTATTCCGTCCACGCGTAAACTTCCTCCTGCCCGGTCGAATCCCACGCCATTTCGCTTCCGAATGGAAACGCCTCGCGATTCCAGCGGTCCGCGCGCGCTTTCATCGCGGTTTCAACGTTGTCCGCCTTTTCCGTCCAGCCTTCGCGTTTCAAATCCTTAAGCAGCATGACGAATATATCGCCTTCCATCAGTCCGGTGTTGATGTAGCCGACGTTATAGCGTCCATTTTCGTTGCGGCCCGTCAGAAACTTCACTGTTTGATAGGCATGATCGAGATACCAGTCCCACGGGTGATTTGTCACAAGTCCCGGATGATTCCGCGCGAGGCGATACATCGTCCAATACGCCGCAACCACGTGCGGATAATTGTAGGCGCGATCTATTCTTTCCGAATCCTTCTTGCTCCAGCTTGTCCATCCGCCGTAACGAATTTCAGGATTGTAGTAATTGGGAAAAGCATTCGTGTCATAGTAGAACAAACTTTTTCGCACGCCGTATTTTTCCGGTCCGTTGGTGTATTGAATTCCGCCCCAAAGAACGTCATCCACGAATTGTTGAAATTTTTCCACTTCGCTCTTCTTCGGCTGACCGAATTCCTTCATCGCGGCCGCGAGCCACGAACCCGCCCCGCCCTCGTCCTCCAATCCCGCAATCCACGCGCGGGCATCCTGCGACACGATCCGGTTATGCGCGCGATCATAAGTCATCACGGAATGACTCCGATGAAACGGATCGTTCGGATCAACAAACCATTGTTTCGTAAAAAGAAAATGACCGAGATCAGCGACCGCTTGCGCCTCGGGTTTGATCACGTCATAGGAAATCGTCT
>DASSNZ010000379.1:0-9731 GCA_035701135.1 Verrucomicrobiia bacterium | reverse complement strand
CCGCCCGTGTCATCTTTCGCGCAGCGGTTCGGTGGATTGGAGCACGTTGCTGAGTCTGATGACCGCCGCCGCGCAACAAGGCCGCGATCCGTTCGCCGAAGCCGTCCGTGTTCAGGAGCGATTGTTCACGGTGAAACCGATTTTCCTCGGCGTTGAGGAATCGCTGAAACATCCGGTCGTTCCGTGCGGTTTGAAAACCGATGCCGAACGCGCGCGGCACGTGCGAAAGCTCGTTCGCGAAATGCAAAACAGCCGCGGCGAATGGGAAACAATGCCGCCGCTCACGGAAAAACCGTTAAAGGAAATTTACGATGGACGATTTACGATTGACGCGCCTGCCGACGACGCGCTCGTAAATCGCGAATCGCAAATCGTAAATCGTTCCGTTCTCTCCGAACCCGCCGCGCTGGAAAAGGTCGGACACGGAACGCTCGTCGTTTTGCGCGAGGAAAACGGCGCGAAAATTTTCGGCCGTTGCCTCACCGTTGCCGAACGGCTTCGCGACGACCGGATTGTGATTGCGAAATGGATTCGTCGGATAACGCATTGGAATGGACGCCAGACTTCGCTCGCCGTTTGGAATGAAAAAATCGCGCCGCTGGTCGAACAAAAACTCGCGCTTCAGAAAACGCCCATCGTCCGTTTTGAAAATCAGGAGCAAAAAATTCTCGCGCTGGTCAGCATCGCTGATTTGCCGATGCGCGTTCCGGTGGACAAATACGGCGTCGCGCTCTGGCGCCCGGCGACGCGCGAAGTGCTGCCTTACGATTGCGCGCGCTGTTCGCTCGTTCCCGTTTGCAAACAATTGCCCGCTTCGACCGGGACGGCGCTGCTCTGGCGCCGATTGAATCTGGTGGACGTTTCCGGCGCGCCGACCTTGCGCGGAAAACTCGTCAGTTTTTTTTCGCAAGGCGATGGACTGGCGATTGCCGCCGCGCTTGAGGACGAAGGTTATCCTCTGGACGAATTGATTTACGACCTGGCAAATCTGGATGCGGGATTTCGATTTTGCGGCGATGAAAACCGCTGGGGCGGGCGGTTGGCGGATGCGTGCCATCGCCAGTTCGGATTGCAAAATATTCCGGGCTATCTGGAAAACGGAATGCCGCCAAAATACGGCGCGGGCGCGGAGCAAATCGTTGCTTCCGTTCATAAAAATCCGCTGAACAAACACGGCTGGATCACCGATCTCGTCGGTCCGGGCGATATTGATCGCGTGATCATCGAATGGCGCAGTCTGCTCCGGCAGATCGGCCACGCGCCGGATTTGGATTGGCCGCGCTGGCGCGCGTTGCAGGCGATGGCGAAAACGATTTTAAACGAGACGGAATCTCCGACGCTGACCGATTTGCCGCCGTTGGAATATTATCAGACCAAACGCGTGGATCATCGGTTGATTCTGCGACGGCATTGATTTTCAGTTTCGGATTCCGAGTTTTGGCTTTCGGATTTTTCTCACGTTCCACGGATGCCGTCGAGATTGGTTTTCGCCTGTTCGATCAGACTGCGGAATTGCGCCAACTGGGTTTGGGTCAACAGAACGCCGCGATTCATGTGCTCGTCGCGAATGCTGAAATCAATCGCGGTCGCGCGTTTGCTGCTGAATGCCGCGATTCTGAATCCGCCTTTTGTTGTGAAAGACGCGCTGAAGCTGGAAAGCGATGTCACCGACCAATCCACTTTCGCGAGATAATCCATCGCATTGAGCAACGGAGCCAGTTCATCGTAATCAAGGATCGTGCGAAACGCCTGCCGCGGGTTTGCGCCCATGTCAATCGCGATGCCAAATTCCTTTTGTCCGCTGCCGAGGTTCGTGTCCTCTTTGCACGTTACGGTCACGACGACGGAATTCAGCGAAAGGGAACCGACCAGTCCGGTGCCTTTGATGATGATGGTTCCGGTGTTGGTTTCCAATGTTTCGAGTTTTGTCGGCGGAGGCGGCGGAACGTAGATTTCGGCGTCTTGCGCCGGGGAAATTTTCGGAAGAAACCATCCGCCAACCACTGCGGCAAGAATCAAAGATTTTATCATACATTTCTCCGTTCGTTGGAATGTTGGACGTTGGCCTCGTGGAAGCGTATTCACGTTTCTTCAGGCAAAAAATTGTTAAGAAACAAAGCTCTCGCGACATCCTCAAAAACGATTCATTTCTGAAATTGCCCAAATAAAAGCGCCGTCCGCAAACGCGAACGGCTTTTGCTGAAAAGGAATATTTATTTCGCTTTCTTTTTGTTCTTGTTGGCATTCGACGTGTCGTGGCCGATTGCTTTGTCCAGCCGGTCCAGACGTTGCGTAAGCTTGTCAATCGAGACGTTGTTCGCGCGCGCCAAAGCGCCCCAGTTTTTTCCGTTGGTATGATTTTTTAGAAACTGCTCCGGCGTTTTCCTGGTTTCATCCGCAAGAACGCAGGCGATCATCAATCCGCCGGGACCGACATTTGAGTGGTTTTTGTGCAGGGATTTCACCTGGTCGAGCGATACGCCGGTTTCCGTGGAAATGCGTTGCAGCGTCACATTGATTCCCTCGCGTTTCGAGTCCTGGTTGATCTGGTTGATTCGGTTTTCCAAAGCGTCGTGAGCCGAATTGTCCGCCGCGCTGACGGAAATCGCCGCGCCCAGCGCGATGGCGAGAATTGTTAAACAGCCGGTAAATTTTCGCATAAACATCCTTTCTTTCATCATTCAAAGTAATCCGGCGAAATTCCGCGAAAAATGGGGTGATTCAATGATCTGACCGAATTGGCGCAAATCAATTCTTTTGAAAATGGAGGAATGGAGCGGGCGAAGGGAATCGAACCCTCGTGTGAAGCTTGGAAGGCTTCCGTTCTACCATTGAACTACACCCGCTTCGCGGAATCGGCGGACCAAACCCGGCCCGCACCTCGCGAATCATAATGCCCGCGCTTGCGTTGTCAATTCGCCAGCGTGTATCTTTCCGCCCGATGAACTCGCTGCTTCTCTCCGGCGGGCGGGTGATTGATCCCGCAAATCGCCTCGATGCTTCCGCCGACCTGCTGATTCTGAACGGCAAAATCGCCGCTGTCGGCGAAAATGCTCGCTCGCAAACGCCAGCGCAAACTGAACATTTTGATGCGACCGGACTCGTGGTTTGTCCCGGCCTGATTGATTTGCACGTCCATTTGCGCGAACCCGGCCAGACGGCGAAAGAAAATATCGCCACCGGCACCGCGGCGGCGGCACGCGGCGGATTCACTTCCATCGTCTGCATGCCTAACACTTCGCCGGCGATTGACAACGCGGGAACCGTCGCGTTGATCCGGGATCGCGCGGCGCAACAAGGTGCGGTGAACGTTTTCGTCGCGGGCGCGATTACAAAAAATATCGCCGGCGAGGAACTCGCGTCCATCGGTTCGCTCAAACGCGCGGGCGTTGTCGCCATCACGGATGACGGACATTGCATTCAAAATAATGAGCTGATGCGCCGCGCGTGTGAATACGCGAAAATGTTCGATCTGCCGGTGATGGATCATTGCCAGGATTATTCGCTCGTGACGGACGGCGTGATGCACGAAGGTTATTGGAACACGGCTTTGGGATTGCGCGGCTGGCCCGCGGCGGGCGAGGAAATGATCGTGGCGCGAAACATTTTGCTCGCGCAACTCACCGGCGCGCGCGTGCATTGCCAGCACTTGAGCGCCGCGGGAAGCGTGGAACTGATTCGCGAGGCGAAGAAGCGCGGCATTCCGATTTCCGGTGAAGCCTGCCCGCATCATTTTGTTCTGACCGACGCCGCGATTGCCGGCGGTGAAAAATTTTGGGCGAACGACGGCAAGCAGCTTTTCGAAACTCAAAACCCAAAACTCAAAACCCAAAACTTCCCCTCCTGGCCCGCGTATGATACGAATTTCAAGATGAATCCGCCGTTGCGTTCGGCGCGCGATCGCGAAGCGATTCTGGAAGGACTGGCGGACGGCACGATTGAAATTCTTTGCAGCGATCATGCGCCGCATTGCGATTACGAAAAGCAGGTGGAATTTGATTACGCGCCGTTTGGCATCACGGGATTGGAAACCGAACTCGCGCTTTCGCTGATGCAACTTGTTCACACGAAAAGAATTTCGCTTTCCGATTTGATCGCGAAATTCACTGTGAATCCCGCGCGTCTGTTGGGGTTGAACAAAGGAACTTTAAGCATCGGCGCGGACGCGGACGTGACCGTGCTGGATCCGGATCGCGCGTGGTCATTTGACAAGAGCGCGACCGCGAGCAAATCTTTGAACAGTCCTTTTTATGGCTGGCCACTCAAAGGCAGGGCTGTGGCAACAATTGTTGATGGAAAAAAAATGTGGGTTGAACGAACCGAACCGGAAATCGTCCAAACCACTTGAAAGGCAAAATTATGAAAAAACTCGCAATCGGATTGCTGGCGTGTCTGGCTTTGTTGCAGGTGCGCGCTGCGGAAGCGGATTGGATGACCGATCTCGCCAAGGCGCAGGCCAAAGCCAAGGCGGAAAACAAAATGGTTTTCATGGATTTCACCGGCTCGGACTGGTGTCCGCCGTGCAAGGCGCTTCACAGCAACGTCCTCACGAGCAAGGAATTCACGGATTACGCGAAGGATAATCTCGTGCTGGTCGTTGTGGACTTTCCGCGGGAGAAAAAACAGAGCGCGGAATTGAAAGCCGCGAATCAGGCGTTGAGCAAACGATTCAATATTGAAGGTTATCCCACGGTCATTGTGCTCGGCCCGGACGGCAAGCAATTGAAAAAAGACATTGGTTATAGCGGCCAGCCCGCGTCGAGTTTTGTCGCCGATCTCAAGAAACTCAAGAAGTGACGGGATCGCGCGCTGAACGTTTTTGAAAATATTTCAAGGCGCGGCTCGCCAGCCGCGCCATTTTTGTGTTAATACTTGACCGGCTTGCGCGCGGCCCTAGCATCCGGCGCGGTCGTAGATTTCAATGAAAGCGATTCTGGCTCTCGAAGATGGTTCTGTGTTTCATGGCGAAGGTTTTGGCGCGCGCGCCTCAGCCTGCGGCGAGGTTTGTTTCAATACTTCCATGACGGGTTATCAGGAAATCCTGACCGACCCGTCCTACAAAGGGCAGATCGTCACGATGACGTATCCGCTCATCGGAAATTACGGCGTCAATTCACAAGATGTGGAATCCTGGCGTCCGCATGTCGGCGGACTGGTGATTCGCGAATTGTCGCCGCTGGTCAGCAATTGGCGCGCGGAATATTCGCTTCCCGATTATCTCGAACAAAACGGCATTCCCGGAATTCAAGGCGTGGATACGCGCGCGTTGACGAAAAAACTTCGGGTTCGCGGCGCGCTCAATGGATTTATTTCCACCGAGGGAATTTCCGAGGACGAAGCCGTCCGTCGCGCGAAGGAATGGCCAGGATTGATCGGCGTGGATTACGTGAAAGAAGTCACGCATCCGGAAGCGTTTCTCTGGGACGAAAAAGACGAGCAAAGCGGCAGCTTCAATCTGGTTCGCGGCACGATGCAGACCGACGCGCGCAACCGGCGCGATCCGTTGCCGCCGGCGGACATTCCAATCGTCGCGTACGATTTCGGAATGAAATACAATATTCTGCGCCGGCTGCGCCAGCAGGGATTCAAAATTCAGGTCGTCCCCGCAACCACGCCGGCCGCCGAAGCGTTGAAATATAAACCCGCCGGAATTTTCCTTTCCAACGGTCCCGGCGATCCGGCGGCTCTGGGTTACGCCGTTCAAGCCGCCAGCGATCTCGTCAAAAGCGGCATTCCGATTTTTGGCATTTGCCTTGGACACCAGATTCTCGGCCAGGCGTTCGGCGGAAAAACTTTTAAATTAAAATTTGGCCATCGCGGCGGCAATCAACCGGTGAAAGACCTGGAAACCGGCAAGGTTGAAATTACTTCTCAAAATCACGGTTTCGCGGTGGACGCGAAATCGTTGCCGGGCGAAATCTCAGTGGACCGCGTGAATTTGAATGACCAGACCGTCGAGGGAATGCGCCACAAAACCAAACCGATTTTCTGCGTGCAATATCATCCCGAAGCCTCGCCCGGCCCGCACGATTCCACGCCGCTCTTCGCGGAATTCCGCGCCATGCTGGAAAAGCATTGAGAATTTCTCCTTTCGAATCCGAGATTTTCGAAAAACAGCTTTTGCGATTCATCGGCATAAATTTCCGCAAAGCACATTCACCATAGAGCCTTCCGCCAAAAACGCGGAAGCCGGTTTTCGGTTCAGCGCTTCCTCGAATTCTTCTCCATACAACGACCGAACGTCGCAGGAAAATTGCGGTTCATCCGCATTCCACACGCGCCAGGACGGATGCTCGACGCGGTATTCCAAAGTGCGATTGTTTCGTTGCCGGGTGTAGCCCCAATAATGTTCCGTGATGAATTCCGCTTCGGAGCCGGGAACCAATTCGCTCGGGTCGCCGTTCGCAGTGACTCGCAAGCTGTGTTTTCGGCCCGCTGAAAACCAGGAATACTCCGCCGAGATTTGTCCTCCAATTTCGATTCGATGCGACATCGGAAGCGAAATATAATTCTCGTTGTAAAACGCGCGCGCCACAAACGCGATGGCAGTGCGAGGAACAATTTCCCTGATGAAAACCACGCCGCGCCGCCAGCCGTCGCTCGCTTTGCGGCGCACGTAAAAGCGCAGATTGACTTCCTCGAAATCCCGATGAAACGGAAAACCGATTTTCCAGACGCGGGTGTTTTGAAAAAGAAATCCGACGAGGCTTACGAAATGTTTTCCGTTCCATGAATCGAGTTCCGTTCCGGCCGGCGCAAAACGCGCGAGCCGCGACGGATCAATTTCAAAATTCAGAATCGCGATCCAGCGCCATTCCGCCGACAGAAACAATTTGGATTTCTCGATTGCCACACGAATCCGGTTGCGGACGATTTCCGCCGCGCCGGTTTTCCGGATTCCAAAACACTGTCGGAAAGCTTTTTCAAGAACTAATTTTCCTCAACGCGTTTTTTCCTTCTGGCAATCGCATCGCGAGCCGTGCATGGTGGTTGATGTGCGAATGGTTTCCGAATCGGGC
The DNA here is from genome assembly GCA_035701135.1 of Verrucomicrobiia bacterium. Classification (GTDB taxonomy): domain Bacteria; phylum Verrucomicrobiota; class Verrucomicrobiia; order Limisphaerales; family DASXHY01; genus DASXHY01. Next base: position 2,712 of record DASSNZ010000379.1, on the reverse strand, counting down.
CGTTCGCAAAAGAAAACGATGTGGAACCAGTTTCAACCTGTGATGGGCGAACCGGCCGAATGGCTCGGCGATTTCCATCCGCTGACCGAGCAACTCGGCTCGACGAATGGACTCGTCGCGCTCGGCGAAGTTTCGGCTTCGATGCAAATTCCGTCCGTTCACGATCTTGCCACGCTCCGGCGTTTTCTCGGCGATTATCAAAAAACCATTTTGCTGCCGCACGAATTGCCCGCCATTCAACGCGCGTTTGATCACACCTGCCGGCACGAAGTTCGCGAACTGGCGGAATTCGATCGGCAACTCGCGGACGAACCGGCGCTGAAACCTTTCGCAAACGCGAGCCGGCGCGCGGGACAGACTGAATTGCTTCGGCTGCGTCCGCTTCGGGACGAACGGATTGTCCGCCGCTATCTCGAGGCCATTGAGCGCGGCGAGGCGAACGGATGGCACACGCTGGTTTACGGACTCACGCTCGCGTTGTATTCGATACCGCTGCGCCAGGGACTTCTCGGTTACGGTTTTCAAACCACGCGCGGATTTATTTATGCCGCGGCAAAATCGCTTCAACTTTCCGAAAATGATTGCCGCGCGTTGCTCGAAGAACTTTGCGGAAATCTTCCCGAAGCGGTTGAATCCCTCATCGCCCAACGCATCGCCGCGTAAGAGCGCCGCGCGAATTGACGGGAAGTTCAGCGGGCGTTAGCGTATCAATTCATGATTGCGCCGACAACGAACAACAAAACCGCGACCGCGCCGAATTTCCGCGTCAGCGATGAACGATTGATTAAAATCACGCCCACCGCCGCGAAACGCGTTTCCACGCTTCTGCAAAAACAAGGCCGGCCCAACGGCGTTCTGCGCGTTTCGGTCGTCGGCGGCGGCTGCTCGGGTTTGCAATACAAAATGGATTTGCAGGACGCGCCGGCCAATCGCGATTTTCTGGTCGAGAGCGCGGGAATTCGCGTCGTCGTGGATCCGAAAAGCGCGTTGTATGTGACCGGCAGCGAACTGGATTTTCTGGAGGAATTGCAGGGCGGATTCAAAGTGAAAAATCCGAATGCGGCAACAAGTTGTTCCTGCGGCGAAAGTTTCAGCGCGTGATTTGCCGGCGAGCGGATTTCAAAATCTAAATCGCAAATTTGAAATCCGGGTCTGATCTCGATTCGCGAAACCAAGTTTAAACGCGTTTGAATTCTGAATCTGGAATTTGATTTGAATTTGAATCTCGAATCTGGATTTCCAGTTTGAAATTTTTCCTCAAGACATGACCGATTATTTCATTCTTCTCGACGAACCTCGGCGTCCGTGGCTTGATGCCGACGCGCTCCGGGAAAAATTTCTCGCGCGTTCCGCAACAGTTCATCCCGACCGCGTTCATCAACTTGGGGAATCCGAGAAAACCGTCGCGCACGAAAAATACATCGCGCTCAACGCCGCGTACGTCTGTTTGCGTGAACCGAAAGATCGGTTGCGGCATTTTCTCGAACTCGAACTCGGCAAGCGGCCCGGGGAAATTCAGCAAATCCCGAACGACCTGATGGAAATGTTTTTGAAAGTCGGCCAGGTCTGTCGTGAAGCCGAACCGGTTCTGGCCGATTCCGCCCGAAATGCCTCGCCGTTGCTCAAAGTGAAATGGTTCGAGCGCAGCCAGAATTGCGCGGACAAATTGCGCGACGTGCTGCAATCCGTCATCGCGCGACGCGAACAACTGATGACGAGGTTGAAGGAACTCGACACGAAATGGACGGCGTCGGGCGCGACGGATTCTGAGCAACGCGTCGAATTGATTTTGGAACTGGAAGAGATGTACCGGCTGTTCAGTTATTTTGACCGGTGGATTGCGCAATTGCAGGATCGTATCGCGCGGCTGTCATTTTAGTTTTTTCGACGTCTCGTTTGAATAACGTAATCGGTGAAATCTGCGCCGGAAATCCGAATGCCGAAATCCGAAAGCCGAGTTAGCCGGTTTGCCGGAAAGCTTCAATGTCGCCTTTTATTCAAAGACCGCTCAAAAGTATTTCCATCCCGCGCGATGCTTCTATTTCGGATTTCAGATTCGGACTTCTGTCGGATGTCGGACTTCGAGTTTCGGATTTTCTGTTATCGCTTCCTGCCCATCAAAAAGTCGAGAGACCTTTTTTAAAAGTGAGCTGCCGATGTCGCCCAAAATTTTGGCACGATTGGCGAGGAACGAGACAACGATTTCATTTTTGCGAATGGATTAAAAGCGCAGTCGCGGATTTTCGCATGGTATGGGCGTTGCTTTCCAGAACGTGTGCCAGTTGAACATACAGGATTTAGACGCGGAGGTTCTGTATTCCCTCGCCGCTTTCACCATCGTGTCGAAAGCGATTCTCCTCAATACCTCTGCTCGAATGCGCCTGGCTGTTAAGCTGACGCTCTTCTGATTGGGTTTGGTTCCCGGCGGTTTGCGAAAGCAGGCCGCCGGTTTTTTGTTTTTGAAAGCGGTGGAATATAGGGCTCTTTTGAATTACGCTGGAATCATTCACGATGCTGCGACCCGAACAAATAATTCTCAGGTTGATCGTCGCGGCGCTGCTCGGCGGCGCGATTGGCTGGGACCGGGAACGGCTCGAACGCACGGCCGGACTCCGCACGCACATGCTCGTCAGCGTGGGCGCGGCGCTCATCATTATCGTTTCGGCTTTCGGTTTCGCGGATATTCTCGGCACGCCGGACGTGGTGCTGGAT
>DASSNZ010000378.1:0-5837 GCA_035701135.1 Verrucomicrobiia bacterium | reverse complement strand
AATTGCCGGCGGCGCGCCCATGCGCCGTTTCATTTTTATCGCGGCGATGATGGCCGGCGCCATTTCGCCTGGGCACTGACGGGCAACGAGGAAATTTTTCAGCATTTCGACCGCGAGCGGTTGAGCCTGTTCCAATGGTATTTGATCCAATGGATTGAAATTGAAAATCGCGCGATGAAATTTCTCGACGAAAATGATTTGCACGAACGCTGTTTTACATTGCACGCTCCCGGCGATTTGAATCATCCCGAAAAAATCCAGGCGCTGTTCGATTTTCTGAATCTCGAAGCGTTGCGGCCCGAGCCGGTTCTACGCGGCCGAACCAATAAAAGTCTCGGGCAAACGACGGTGATCACGCCGGACGACGAACACGAATGCGACTCGATTCTGGAAAAAATGCCCGCGCGTTATTTCGAAATTTTCAATCGCGAACCGTATTCGCAATACAACTGGAGCGCGCGGCTGCGTCGCGAAATGCAGCCAAACGCCGCGAAAACGCAGCTTCAATCGGAAGTGAGTTGTTGAATGAAATTTCTGCAAAAAATAGAATTCAACGAAAAGACGCAAAAGCGCAAAGACGCGAGTTCTGCAAAAATCGAAAGTCTGCAAATTCAAAACCTTTGCGCCTTCGCGCCTTTGCGTCTCTGCGTTAAAATTTTCCTCATCCCGCTTCTCCTTTTCGCCACCGTCGGTTGCCGAACGGTGAAACCGCTGCCGCAATTCAATTTGAGCGAACCCGGCTGGAAGGTTCGCAACGGCCAGGCCGTCTGGCATGTGCCGCAGGGAAAAACCGAAATCGCCGGCGACCTCGTTCTCGCCACGAATCCGCGGGGCGACACGTTCGTGCAATTCAGCAAATCGCCGTTTCCGCTCGTCATTGCCCGCGCAACGCCGAATCAATGGCACGTCGAATTTCCGCCGCAAAACAAAAATTATTCCGGTCGCGGCAAACCGCCGTTGCGCCTGATCTGGCTCTGGCTTCCGCGCGTTTTGTCCGGCGAACCGCCGCCGAAAAACTGGAAATGGCATTCGGACCAAAGCGGTTTTCGCCTTGAAAATCCTTCCAACGGCGAATCGGTCGAGGGATTTTTCAACCAATGAAACATCGCGGCATGAAGCATCCAGGCCGCTGGATCTGGCTGCTGCTTCTCATTCCCATTGCCATCGGCCTGACGCGGCTTCATTTCGATGTCGAAGTTTTCGATCTGCTTCCGAACAACCTTGAAGCCGTCGAAGGTCTGAAACTTTATCAAAAATATTTTTCCAACGCGCGCGAACTCATCGTCACGTTGCAGGCGGAAAATCCCGCGCAGGCAGAAACCACAGCGCACGCGATTGCCGACAAATTGCGCGGCGAAACCAATCTCGTTTCCAGCATCACGTGGGAACCGCCGTGGCTCGAACATCCCGAACAAACCGCCGAACTCGTCGCTTATCTCTGGTTCAATCAACCGCCGGACATTTTCGGCGAACTGACCAATCGCCTCGCGGCAACGAATCTCGACGCCACGCTCACCGAAACGCGCGAGCGACTCACGATGTCGCTTTCGCCCGAGGACATCGCGCGTTTGAGTTACGATCCGTTCGGCCTCACGCAATTGCCGGAAAGCGCGTCCGGCGCCGCGCCCGCGTTTGGCCAGGGACAAAATTTATTTGCGTCATCCGACGGCACGTTTCGCATTTTGTTCGTTCAGGCGCGCGGTGAATTGCGCACGTATCGCGATTGCGACGATTGGTTGAAGGCGATTAAAGGAATTGTTCAACCAGTGATTCAGGCGAATAAAAAAACGTGGAAAATTTCCGCTGGCTACACGGGCCGTCCGGCGTTCGTCGCGGAAGTTGCGAACGGAATGCGGCACGACATGATCATTTCAGTTTTCGGGACCGCGGCAATCATCGCGTTGCTGTTCTGGCTCGCGCACAAACGCGTCAAACCGATGCTTTGGCTGCTGGCATTGCTCGCCGCGATTCTCGGCAGCACGCTCGCGCTCGGCGGATTGATTTACGGAACGATCAACGTCGTCAGCATGGGATTCGCCGCGATTCTTCTCGGCCTGGCCGTGGATTACGCCGTCGTGCATTACCAGGAAGCGCTCGCGCATCCGAATCTTTCGATTCCGCAAATCCGCCACGCGATTGCGCCGAGCATTTTCTGGGCGGCGATCACGACGATTTCCGCGTTTCTCGTTTTGAATTTTGGCGGCCTGCCGGGACTCGGCCAACTCGGAACACTCGTCGGACTCGGCGTCGCGCTCGCCGCGTGCATTATGATTTTTGAATTTCTTCCGCCGCTGTTTCCGAATCGAAAGGAAACACACGGCGACGAAATCGAAACCGAAGAAGCCGCTGAAATAATTCACGAACCGTCGCCGAAAAAACGCGCGCGCACGTCAACAGTTTTCGTTGCCACCGCGTTTGTTGTTGTCGGCGCGATTGTGATTTTATGGATTGGCGGGAGTCCGCCGATTGATCCGACGGCGAATTCGTTGCGCCCGCGAAACAGTCCGTCGTACGCCGCGCTTGACCAGATTCAAACCAATCTGAACCAGAAGCAGGAACCGCTTTGGCTCATTGTCAGCGGCGAAACCGAAAGAGACGTCGCGCAACGGCTCAACAGAATTCAGCCGATTCTCAATCATGCTGTGAGCAATAGTTGGATTGATGGATTCACGCTGGCGACGCCGCTCTGGCCGCGTCCGGAATTTCAAAAGGAAAATCGCGCGACGGCAATCAGGCTGGCGGGCGAACGTGAATTGCTTCAACAAGCCGCAAAGAAAAACGGGTTCAACGAAAGCTCGCTCGCGTTGACGGATCGCATTCTTGACGTGTGGAAAACTGCCGCCGCAACCGAGCAGGTTTTTTGGCCGCACAATCCGATGAGCCAATGGATTTTTGAAAAACTCACCGCGCACACTCCGACGAATAATCTCGCGCTCGGTTTTCTCAAGCCACCGGCTTCCACGAATGTCGAAAGCGCCGTGTCGCTCGAAAAATTGCGCGCCGATCTGCCGCGCGATCATGTCTGGCTTTCCGGGTGGGAACTGCTGGGCGCCGCGATTTTTTCGCGCGTGAAAGCGAATATGTGGAAAGTGCTCGCGCCGATGATTTTTCTCGTTCTGGTTTCGCTGTGGATGGCGTTTCGGCGGCCGCGAGAAATTTTATTGAGCCTTTGCGTTTTGGTGATGAGCGGACTGGTTTTGCTCGCCGCGATGCGCCTGGCGCATTGGTCGTGGAACCTGCTGAATCTGATGGCGATTCCGCTGATTCTCGGCACCGGCGTGGATTACAGCATTTTCATGCAACTCGCGTTGAAGCGTTATGACGGCGATTTGAAAATGGCGTATCGCTCCGTCGGTCGCGCGCTGTTGCTCTGCGGCGGAACGGCTGTCGCGGGATTCGGTTCGCTCGGACTTTCCAGCAACGCGGGAATGGCAAGTCTTGGTCGCACCTGCGCGATTGGAATCGCGGCGAACATGCTGATCGCGATTTTTCTGCTGCCGAACTGGTGGCACACGATACGAATGCGAAAATATCAGAAAATAATTGAGAATAAATAATTCGGAAAAACGCAAAGGCGCGAAGATGCAAAGACGCAGAGTTTGGAAAATTTTGTTTAGTAAAAATTTAAAACTCTTGCGCCTTCGCCTCTTGGCGTCTTTGCGTTAAAACTTCTATTGCGTGACGCGGAAAATTGGGAAAGGTTGAAATTGCAGTTGGGAGAATAATTTATGAAACGGTTTTTATTTTTAGTCGCCTGTTGTTTGCTCGGCGCAGGCGCAACTCTCGAAGCGAACGCTGCCGGGCTGGATCCGCTTGTCGCGAAGTGGGCGAACGCGCAAACGAACATCCAGACCTGGTCGTCGGATTTTACGCAAACGCGCACGCTGAAATCGCTAACGCAACCGCTGGTCGCGACCGGCCATGTCTGGTTCGCAGCGCCGAATCGTTTTCGATGGGAACTGGGGCATCCCGCGCAAACCATTGCGGTTCGCGCGCCAAAGGAGTTGATTGTTATTTATCCGCGACTGAAACGTGCGGAGCATTTTCCGTTGACCGGCAATCAAACCGGTCCGTGGCGCGATGCGTTGTCGTTGTTGGAAGCCGGTTTTCCGCGCAGCCAGGCCGAGTTGCAAAACGAATACAATATCATTTCGCAAAAAGTGACTGGCGAAGTTTGCGAACTGGTTCTTCAGCCGAAATCCGAAACCGCGCGCCGCATGATGCCGCAGATCAAAATTGATTTTGACACGAAAAATTTTTCATTGCGCGGAACGGAACTTCAATTCGCCGACGGCTCGACTATGCGCAACGATTTTAAAAATCCCGAGTTGAATCCGAAAATTGACGAGAAATTGTTCAACCCGGAGATTCCATCCGATTACAAAAATGTCGAGCCGTTAAAAAAATGAAAATCAGCCGCGCGACGAATTTTCAGCGTCGGGCGTATTGAGTTCCGATATGAACAACGGTCGAACCGCGATGGCCGTAGGTGGAGTAGCTGTAAGTGCCATGGCTCGTGATGTGAATCACCGTGGATGCGCCGGGACAGGCGGGAGCGCATCGCGTCCGCACGTAATGGCCGCGCGGGGAGCAATACGCGGGAGCGCGATAAACAACAACCGGCGCGCTGTAAACAACGCGCGATTGACAAACGGCCTGCGCGCAGGCCGATGCGGGCTGACAATTTGCCGTCGCGCAAATTGAATTCTGCGCGCGGACGAGGGTGACGGATCCGGCAATGAACAGGATGCAGAAGATTGTTTTCATAGGCTTTCAAGGTTAAGACGTTCGCTCCGTCTGATAATTCATTTCGCAAGTCATTTCGCAAGGAAAAAAAACGCCCGCACAAATGTGCGGGCGGAGTGGATCGCGTGTGTGGAACAGGCTATTTCGCCATTTCGATTTTCGTGGGAGTTAAAATCTTTTTTCCTTTTTCCACCGTGACTTTGCCGGTGGCGGTGATTTTGTGCGGCTCCTCGCAAATGTTATCGTGGAAATCCTTGCTCACTTTGTTTTGCGCCAGGTAATAAGTCACTGTTTTTCCGTTTTCCTTCGTTTGAATCGTGTTCTGGCATTTGTCGGTTTCGTGCAGGGCGCATTTGGCGCATTGGCCCTGGCCGGTGATGGTGACTTCCTTTTGATCGGCGGCAAACGAAGGCGAAGCGATTCCGATGGCGAGAATTCCCGTTAGCAAAACAAGCGATGAGATTTTTTTCATAGTTTTGAATGATTGAAACACGCGGTAAGAGGCGCGGCTGCCGCGATTTGTTCCAAAAAATTCCAAAAAAATTGCCGGCGACCCGAAAGCCGCCGGCATTTGTGAATTGTTTTTTCGAAACACTTTAACTCGAAAGCGCGCCTTCCGCCGGTTTGTTTTGCGCGAACGTCAGGCGATCTTTGTCCGCCGAAACCTGAACCGGTTCGCCCTCATGCAAGTTGCCGCGCAGAATTTCCTCGGCCAGCGGGTCTTCAAGAAACCGCTCGACAGCGCGGCGCATCGGACGCGCGCCGTATTGCGGATCGTAACCTTTCTCGACCAGGAATTCTTTCGCCTTCTCATCGAGATTGAGAATGATGTTCCGGTTTTTTAATCGTTCGATGACTTTGCTTGATTCCAATTCGAGAATCTGGATCAGGTCCGGTTTCGTCAGCGAGCGGAAGACAATGATGTCATCCAAACGATTCAGGAATTCCGGGCGGAATGTTTTCTTCGATTCTTCCAGGATTTTTTCCCGCATTTTCTCATAGCTGCTTTCGTCCGTGATCGGAGAGAAGCCCATTGTGGACTGACGCTTGATGGTGTCAGAGCCCACGTTGGAGGTCATGAGGATGATGGT
>DASSNZ010000377.1:0-3348 GCA_035701135.1 Verrucomicrobiia bacterium | reverse complement strand
TTTGCCTTTGTCCACTGCGGTCTGCTTCAAAATATCAATCACATCGTCGGTTCCCAAAGTCGGATTGATGCTGAACAGCACCGCGACGACACCGCAGAACAACGGCGTGGCATAACTTGTTCCGCTTGCAAAATCGTAACCGCCGCCGGTGACGGTCGAAAAAACATTCCAGCCCGGCGCGGCGAAATCAATGTGATAGCCAAACGCGGACTGCGGATTATCCGCGGCGTCGGTCATGGAAACGCACCAGATGTCAGGCTGATTTGGGTAATCCAGAAATCCAGTCCCGTTTCCGCCGGCCATCGCGAGCACGCCGCGCGTTTTCATTTTCAGGTAAGCTCCCGCCGTGTTCAACGTGTCGCTGTCCGCGCCGGTCCAACTGATGTTCACCACGCGAACATTATGGTCCGCCGCCCAGATCACCGCATCGTACATTTCACTGATCGAGCCTGTGATGTTGATCGGCAGAATGGTGCAATTGCCCGCGCCGGCGACGCCGATGTCATTGTTGATCACGGCGGCGGCCATTCCCGCGCAAAACGTCGAATGATCAATTCCAACGCCGTTCGTCACCGGCACGTTCAGGTCGGCATCCCAGCCATCGGCCACGTTTGCCGCGAGATCGGGATGATCCATCTGAAAAGGCGTGTCCACAATCGCAATGCGCACCGAGCTTCGGCCTTCGCTGATTTTCCACGCGTTGGAACTTCCAATGATTTGATGCTGCCACTGGCTTGCGAGGAATGGATCGTCGGGAAAAGATTCGCGCGTTTCAAAAACGTCCAGTTCGGAAAATTCCACATCACCGCGCCGCGCCAATTCCCGAGTCGCGCGCAATTCTTCGCCGGGTTCAACGCGCAACGCGGCGACATGTTCGGCGTCCTTGAATTTCACCAGCACGATTTGGGGATTGAACAAAACAAGTTTTCCGTTCGCCGTTTTCATCCGCCCGAACCGACGTTCCCGATAATTCAAATGGCTCAACGTATTTGCTTGCGGGAGCGGAATTGCGTATTTCCGCAGCGAAGGAGAATTCAATTCTGAAAACGGAACCGTGTCCGGAATCCGTCGTCCGGGAATCTCTTTTGGAACATCGGAATCGAAAACGCGCCGATTCAAATCGGCTGGCAGGCCCAACACATTTTCCGGCAAAATCGCCGTGGCGAGCTGGTGCGCGCCGTCGGGATTCGCCCTTTGTTTCGGCGATCGGGTCGAAGAAATTGAACGGAATTTCCCGCGCGATTGAAAGGATTGCGCGGCATGAGAAATATTCGCTTTCGCGTGAATTACCGTTTCCTTTTGTACCGCAAAAAAAACGGCGGCAGCCAGCAAGATGCAGGAGAACAAAACGAATCGGCTCACCGCAATTTTGTAATGCGTTTACTGCCGATTCGCAATGAACAAAGAGCCTGCGCACCGGGCAAATGCGGTTCCGTCTCACAGCCTGTCTGAAATTCTGCCGGCAAGATGCCGACAGCACATCCCGCTCACGTGACGGCTGGAGCCGGCGCGCTGCTTTCTCCGCCGGCCGGACGGCGATGCGGCATGTGCCGGCGCGTCCATTGCAGGAAGGATTCCAAATAAAGATAAATCACCGGCGTGCTGTAGAGCGTCAGGAGTTGCGAAACGATCAATCCGCCGACAACCGCCAGTCCGAGCGGACGACGCGACTCGCCGCCCGCGCCAAGTCCAATCGCAATCGGCAGCGTGCCCATCAGCGCCGCGGCTGTTGTCATCATGATGGGACGGAAGCGCAGCAGACAGCCCTGATAAATCGCATCGCGCGGAGATTTCCCCTGGCGTTCCGCGTCGAGCGCGAAGTCAATCATCATGATCGCATTTTTCTTCACGATTCCCACCAGCATGATCAAACCGACAAACGCGTAAATGTTCAGGTCCATTCCGAAAATCATCAACGTGAGCAGCGCGCCGAATCCCGCCGAAGGCAGGCCGGACAGAATCGTGATCGGATGAATGAAGCTTTCGTAAAGAATTCCCAGGATGATATAGATGACGAGAATCGCCATGACGAGCAGCAGGCCAAGACCTTTGAGCGAAGATTGAAAAACCTGCGCCGAACCCTGAAAACTCGCGCTGATGGTCGCGGGCATGTGCAGTTCCTCCTGAACCCGCTGGACTTCATCCACGGCGGTTCCGAGAGAAACGCCGGGCGCGAGATTGAAGGAAATCGTGACGGACGGCAATTGTCCGTCGTGCGTGATGGTCATCGGCCCGATGCTGCGGGAAAGTTTTGCGACCGCGCCGAGCGGAACAAGTTGTCCGTTGAATGAGCGAATGTAAAGTCCGGCAAGCGCGGCGGGATCGCGCTGGAATTTCGGTTCCGCCTCCATCACAACCCAATACTCATTCACGTCGGTGTAGATCGTGGAAATCTGGCGCTGACCATAGGCGTCGTAGAGCGCGCTTTCAATTTGTTCGGGCGTGACGCCGACGGCGGAAGCTTTGTTCCGATCAATCTCGACGGTGATTTGCGGATTTTTGATGAGCAGATCGCTCGTGACATCTTCAAAGCCGGGCAGTTGCGAAAGTTTGTCCACGAGAATCGGCGACCACTTGTAAAGCTCGTTCAAATCCGTGTCCTGCAAACTGAATTGATAAAGTCCCTTCGTCACTTTGCCGCCAATGCGAATCAACGGCGGAACCTGCAAATACGTCTGAATGCCGGGCACTTTGGCGAGTTTCGGACGCAGTTCCTCAATGACCTGTTCCGCGCTGAGTTTGCGTTCGGAACGAGGCTTCAAACGCATGAACAATCGGCCGCTGTTTGCCGTGGGCGTTCTGCCGCTCGCGCCGATGGCGGACATGAAATCCGCAACGTTCGGATCGTCCGCGATAATTTTCGCGATCTCTTTCTGATGCTGGAGCATGGCGTCGTAGGAAATATCCTGCGCCGCTTCCGTAGTGGCGGAAATCCGCCCGGTATCTTCAACCGGAAAAAAGCCTTTCGGAATTTTGACGAACATGAACGCCGTCGCGATCAACACCGCGAACGAAAAACAAAGCATGGCGAAACGATGCCGCAAAACGATCTGCAACGTTCGGTCGTAGAGTTTCAGGATTCCATCAAAGAAACGCTCGGAAGCATCGTAAATCCTATTGTGTTTTCTGCTATGCGCCGAGCGCACGAAACGGCTGGTCAACATCGGCGTCAACGTCAGCGAAACGAAACCGGAAACCAGCACGGCCGTGGCAATGGTCACCGCGAATTCGTGAAGCAGACGCCCGAGAATTCCGCCCATGAACAGAATCGGAATAAACACCGCCGCCAGCGACAGCGTCATGGAAATGATCGTGAATCCGATTTCCCGCGAGCCTTTCAGCGCGGCT
>DASSNZ010000376.1:0-10489 GCA_035701135.1 Verrucomicrobiia bacterium | reverse complement strand
CGCGTCGGATTCCCGACCACTGCCAGAGGAATGGTGAACGTCGGGGATTCTTTTGGCGCCTGAAGAAATGATACGCGTGCCGTCGCCGAATTTTCCAAATCCGCGCCGCGCACGGTAGTTGTCAGACAGCAAGCCAAAATGCTCATCAGCCATCTTGCCGCACAGGACCGAATGGAACTGCGCCGGACCAATGTCTGGGGAAAGCGTTGCAAAACGTTGGAACAGGTATCAGAGCCGATTCGCAATTTAATGTGGGTTGGCATTTGGGCCTATTACGCGCCGTGTTACGGCAGATGCAAGTTTTTTATTGGAGTGCAGGGTTGGGATTTATTGAACTCCCGGGAACACCCTGGCGCATTCTGTGTCGGAACCATTCGCAGAACGAAAATTTCATGGATTTGGAGTCAACACCCCATATTTTAAAAGAAAAAGAAGCCGATTATTTACTTGCGCATTGAATGATTACGGCTTAATTACGCGTATCAATTTGCCGTTATGTTTGTTAAATATCTGCATGAATAAAGTTCAACCGACGAGGGTGTCTTGAGCCGCCCTTTCCCTTCACGCAACTTTTCCTCTTCCTCATTCGTCAGGGTCAACGGGAAAATCCGCGCCCGCGAAGTCCGTGTCATCGGCATTGATGGCAAACAGGTGGGAATTCTTTCCCTCGGCGAGGCGCTGAATCTGGCCCGCGCCAGCGGCGTGGATCTCGTGGAAATCGCGCCGACGGCGACGCCTCCGGTCTGCCGGGTCGTGGATTATGGCAAGTTCCGCTACGAACAGGCCAAGAAGGACAAGGAATCCAAAAAACACCAGCACGCCAGCTCGGTGAAAGAAGTGCAACTCAGCCCGCGCATTGATCCACACGATCTTTCCGTGAAAGTCATGCACGCGGTGGATTTCCTGTGCGAGGACATGAAAGTCAAGGTGACGCTGAAATTCCGCGGACGCGAAATGGCGCACACGGAATTCGGATTCGAGGTCATTAAAAAATTCCTCGATGAAATCGCACCGTTCGGTCATCCCGATTTTGCGCCCAAACTCGTCGGCAAAGGAATCAACGTCATGATCAGCCCGTTGCCGCGAAATAAACGGGCGAAAAATCCGAATCAGGCCGCCGGCGCAAATGCCGCGCCTGCTTCTCCCGCGCCGAAAAACCACCCCGGCGAAACCGTGCGCATCGAGCGCGGCTCCGAGGAGAATTCTCCGTCGTTGCACAACGAGAAATCCGGATTTACGAACAATCCGTTCAGCCAGATTCAGACGAAATAACGCCCGATTTGTGGCGCATGGGTCGTTGGCTAGTGCGCCGCGAATAGTTTCCGATTATTTGTTTTCTGCCTCGTGCAAAATATCCAGCACTTTGCCCGCTGTCAGTAATTCGGGAAGAATGATCGGCTGATTTTTGCCCGGCACGTAAAGCAAATCGAACGGCACGGCGGAACGATTCCAACGCGCCAGTTCCTCGGTGATTTTCGGATCGAAATTCGTCCAATCCGCGCGGAGCAGAACGACGCCGCGTTTCTTAAATTCCTGGCGCACTTTGCTGGACGAGAACACCAGTTTCTTATTGCTCTGACACGTGGCGCACCAGCGCGCGGTGAAATCCACGTAAATGTATTTTCCTTTCGCCTGCAGATCGGAAACGGATTCCGCGCTCCACGGCTGCCATGCGAGCGATTTGTCGCCGCGCGGCAAACCCGTCCAAATCCCGCCGGCGAGAAAAATAATCGCCAGCGCACAGCCGAGAGTTCGTTTCACCGGTTTTCCAAACGCCTGGCCGAATCGCCCGTAAATCCACGCCGCCATCGCGACCAGCACAAACGCAAAAGCGATGTTCAGCAGCGCGTTTTCGTTTCCGCGCGTTTGTCCGTCCAGCACCCAAAGCAGCCAGCCGACGCTCGCATACAGCGGAAATGCCATGAATTGTTTGAACGTTTCCATCCAGGCGCCCGGTTTTGGAAGCAGCCTGATGAATTTCGGAAATGCCGAAAACAATAAATACGGGAGCGCGAGGCCAATTGCGATTGTCGTAAAAACAATCAGCGATTCCAGCGCGGTAAACGTGAGCGCCGCGCCCAGCGCCGGCGCGAGAAACGGCGCGCTGCACGGTGTTGCCACGAGCGTCGCCAGCATCCCCGTGAAAAACGAGCCGGAGAAACCTTCTTTCGTTTGCAATTTTCCGCCAACTTTCGTCGCGGTCAGGCCGAATTCGAAAACGCCGCTTAAATTCAGGGCAAAGATCAACAGAAAAATCGCCATGCCGAAAACGAACTCGGGCGATTGCAATTGAAATCCCCAGCCGAACTGCCGTCCGCCCGCGCGCAATCCGATCAGCAATCCGGCCAACGCCCAGAACGACACCAGCACTCCGGCGGTGAACGCCAGTCCGTGAAATTTGACCTTTCGCAAATCCTTGCCGGCCTGATTCACAAATCCGAGAACTTTGATTCCAATAACGGGAAATACGCAGGGCATCAGGTTCAAAATCAATCCGCCGATCAGCGCGAGAAAAAGTGTTGGAATCAAACTGCCGCGACTTGCAATCGGAGCCGCAACAGCAGTTTTTATCGGAACGTCCACGCGCAATCCGAGCGCCGGACCGTTTTCGCCCCAACCGGTTTTCGAGCGGATCACGCCGTCGAGCCGATTTCCTTTCGCATTGCCGATGTCCGAAACCGCGAGCGTAAATTGGAATCCGCCGTCAATCGCCCGAATCGTCTGCGGCTTTTCGAGATCAATAAAACCGTCCTCGGAAAAAAAGTGCAGATTGGTCGGATTCGGCGAAGCCTGGTCCGCCGTGTCCAAGGTCAGAAAAACTTCCTTGCCGCGACGTTCGGCTTCGGCTTTCCAACCGGCCGGCAAAGGCGATGGAAGCAGTTTTCGCGTTTCGGCGATTTTAGTCGCCCACGCCGGATTTGGCGCCGGCATTTCCGCGTTGACCGGAAGCGTTAGCGAAAGATCGGCGTCACCGGGAACGCAGATGTCTTTGCACATCAGCCATTGCGCTTTCGCTTTCAACGTCACGTCGGTTCCAAGCTTGAGCGTCGCGGGCGGCGTGATTTCCACGAGGAGAAAAATTTCGCCGTAGTAACCGTTGCCCGCGATATTTCCCAAAGTGTCCTTCGCGACTTCCGGTGTCGGCCACTGAATTTTTCCCGCCGTGAATCCTTCCGGCAGCGACCACGAAAGCGATGTGGGAATTCCCGTTCCGGCGTTCACCCAATATGTGTGCCATTGCGGATCGTGAACCAATCGCAACGCGACCGTGAAAGCGCGTCCGGGCTGGATTGACGATTCGGCTGAAACCAGTTCCGCGGTGACCGCTCCTTTTTTAACAGCCTGGCTCGCGCCGGAATTTCCCGCTGCTGACGCGGAAGAAAAAAGATTGGAAGAACGCGAAAACGTATCGTCCAATTGAGCGACGCGCAAAATGTTTTCCTGCGGAAATTTTTCAGCAGGCGCGCCTTTTGCACCGGCGACTTGAAATTGAATCGCCAGAAACGCGAGAAGAATGGAAAACAGCGCCGCAGATTTTTTCATTTATGCCAACCAGTTTAACCGAACCCGCGCGCGTTGCAATTTGCGATCTGCAAGGAAATCTTTGCCTTTCGTGGAATTCCGCCGGGGGCAAATTCAATTTGCCTTCGTGATTTTGGCGAAGCATAGTTTTGTTGTTTATGAGCGACCGCGAACTTGTCCTCGATGCCGTGAGGGAAATGCCACAGAATCTCACGTTTAAAGAGATTCTGGATGAATTGCGGCTGATGGAGGAGGTAAAAGAACGCCTGGCCAAAAATCCACAAGGCAACGGCGTTTCTGCGGAAGAATTGCTTCGGCAAGTCTCGTCATGGGCCACAAAGTAATTTGGACGGACGAAGCGGTTGCCGATCTTCGCCAGCTTGTCAATTACATCGCTCGCGACAATCCCGTCGCAGCCGTCAATCTCGGCGAAGAACTCATTCGTAAATCACTGCTCCTTTCCGAACACCCACGGCTCGGACGAATGTTGCGCAATACGAAACGCGACGATCTTCGAGAACTTATAGTTCGGCCCTATCGTTTGATTTACGAAATTAAGGACGAGACCGCGACTGTCAACGTGCGCGCGCTATGGCACGGCGCGCGGCAGGAACCGGATACTTTCCCCAGGCTGTGAAACATTTTCAGGCCATCGCCGCAATGTCGCTCAATCGCGTAATCGGCGCGGAAAACAAAATTCCGTGGCATCTCCCCGAAGATTTCAAGTGGTTCAAACAACTCACAACCGGAAATGTTATCGTCATGGGACGAAAAACATTCGAATCCATTGGACGCGCGTTGCCGAACCGCGAAACCATCGTTCTGAGCCGCGCGCAATTTTCATTTCCCGGCGTTCGCACGATTTCTGATTTAAGCCAGATCAATCCGGAAACCGAACCGCGCCTGATTTTTATCTGCGGCGGCGCGCAGATTTACGCGCAGGCGCTGCCATTGTGTTCCGATCTTTATCTGACGCTGGTGAAACGCGAAGTCTCCGGCGACGCGTTTTTTCCCGCATTTGAAGATCAATTCCATCTTGCTGAAGAAATCCGCGACACGCCGGAATTCAAAATTCTGCATTACAGGCGGAATGAATTCTAACAAGGTCAGAGTTCCAGTTTTCAAATACAAATTCGCCGGTCCTCGACTGAAAACCAGAAACTCGAAACCGGAAACTTTCCAAGCCTTCCACTTTGGACTTTGGACTTTGCGCCCGGGACTTTAATCTCCGCGCGTGTCGAAAATGCTGAAGTCCTCCGGCGCGCTCGCCGCCGCGACGCTCGCCAGCCGGGTTCTCGGGATGGCGCGCGACATGGTTTATTCCAATTTCATGGGGGTCACCGGGGTCGCCAGCGCGTTCATGCTCGCGTTCACCATTCCGAATCTTTTTCGTCGTTTGCTGGGCGAAGGCGCATTGACGGCGGCCTTCATCCCGATTTTCAAACGGAAGGAAATGACGGAAGGCGAACCGGCCATGTGGCATTCCGCGAATGCTGTGATTTCCGGCCTGGTCGTTTCCGCTTCAATTTTGTCGGCGCTGGCGATACTCGGAATTTCCATTGCGCTCGTTTTCGGGGCATTTACATCGGAAACAGAACTAATGCTGCAATTGCTGCGCATCATGTTTCCTTACATGATTCTGGCTTGCCTCGCGGCGGCGCTGATTGGAATGGCCAACGCGCGAAACATGTTTTTCATTCCGGCAATGGGCGCATCGGCGCTCAATGTCGTCATGATCGCGAGTGTGTATTTTCTCGCGCCGCACATGGGAAAAACGCTCGATAAACAGATTTTCGCGCTGGCCATCGGCGTGCTGATCGCGGGCGTGGCGCAGGCGGGATTTCAATTGCCCGGGCTGAGGCGCGAAGGATTTCGTTACCACTGGGTTTCACCTTGGGGCGACCCGACAGTGCGCGAAGTGGTTCGGCAAATGATTCCCGCGTCCATCGGCGTCGCCGCGTTCCAAATCAACGTGCTCGTGACTCAAAGCTTTTCGTTCTGGTTTGAGAAAGACATCGTTTCAATCTTTTATTTCGCGGTCCGGCTGATGGAACTTCCGCAGGGACTTTTCGGGATCTCGCTGGCGACCTATTTATTGCCGACGCTTTCCGGCCTGGCGTCGCAGAAAAATTACGGCGAATTCCGCCTGACACTTCGCCAGGGACTCGGGTATCTCGCATTTGTCAATTTGCTCGCGGCGGCCATCGCGTTTTCTCTCGCAGTTCCGATTGTGCGGCTGATTCTTCAGCACGGAAAATTTGGGCCGCTCGGGACGATGCGTGTCGCGGGCGCGTTGATGGCGCTTGCGCCGGGGCTGCTTTTCTTTTCCGGCGTGAATATTCTCGCGCGCGCATTCTACGCGTTGCACGACATTAAAACGCCGATGAAAATCAGCGTGTTCTGCCTGATGCTGAACCTGGTCGTCGCCGTTTGCCTGGTGACACGATTTCGCGAAATTGGCTTTGGCGCGGCGAACACCATCAGCGCGATTTGCAATGCCGGCCTGCTGCTCTTTGCGCTTCGAAAGAAAATGAAATTTCTCGGAATGGCGCCGCTGATCCGAACCATTTCGATTTTATTTTTCTCGGCGATTGTTACAGGCGTGATCGCCTGGACTGGCTATCGCTATTGGGAATCGAAATTCGGCCATGCGACGCTGGTGGCAAAATTCGGCGCGGTTTTCGCGCCCGCGATTGTGGCCGGTTCGGTTTATTGGACGATTGGAATTCTGGCGAAAATTCCGGCGGCGAAAGACATAATGGACCTCGCGCTGCAAAAATTTCGATTGAAAAAGCAAAACGCCTGAGCGCTGCCGCTCCTACCGGAACTCCACCTTTTCAAAACCCAGTTGCTTGAAGAGATTTGAAATCTGCGCCCGCGCCCGTTGGTCCGCTTCGCTCAAAATCCCGCTTGTGCGCGCGGCGCGGCTGATTCCATAAAGCGCATTTCGGCGCACCGTGGCTTCCAGATCCTTGGCCGATGGCGCGAGCAAACCGGTCGAGCGATCAATCACGTGCGTTTGTTTTTCGTCCAGATAGGAATCCGTGATTTGCGCGGGCGGCAATTTGATGCTGACCGTTTTGCCGTTGATTTGAATGTCCTCGGGTTTCAGCCGGTTGAGATCAATTCCCGCTTTCACAATTCCGTGCGCAAGCAGCAGCATCCGGTTCTCGCTCCCCATCATCTGGCCGACAATATTTTCCGACGGCTGTTCCAGCACCTCGACTTTTTCGATGACGTATTTGATTGTGACGAGTTCGGACAACGCCTGAACCTGCTTGAGCAAAGCCGGCGTGTTGTAACTGCGCGGAGCGGAACTGACGGTCACCAATCGCGACAGTTTGAAGCCACAAAAAATGCCGAACGCGAACAGCGCCGCGACCGACAGCAGGATCACCAATTTTCCCGTCTTGCGCATGACGCGATGTTAGCGCGTTCGCGTCGCTTGCAAAGCTTGATTGTTGATGGATTTAAATGAGCCGGTGTGAAAAAGCATTTGCAAATCGAATACTAAAATTCGCGTCGCCTCGTGAAAGGAACCGGGACTCGGCCAAACATTCTCCCAACTGCTTCTGTTTTAAGAAAGCGATCAAACCGTTTACTTTCATGACGGAGACAAGTTCCACCCTTGCCGCGCGAGCTTGACCGTGCGAGGCAAATATAGAAAAGTCGAAAAATCAGAAACACGGACAGTGAAAACCAAAGGTCAAAACCATCCGAAACGGGCCGCGAAGTTTTTTACGACAATTAAGTTTTTCATGGCATGTTGCGGAGAGCCATTCGCTCCACTCTTCTGGCCGCCATGAATAACTTCAAATGAACCATTGTCAGGTGCCCGCGCTTGTGAAGTTCACGCTTTTATTATTCGTATTGCTGCTCCTCGTGACAGCCTGTCATCGTCACGCAGACTCTGCTGACGAGCAGATTCGCAGGCAACTCCCCGGCATCTGGACGTTTGATGCTAGATACGCGGACGGCAACGAGGCTTTATGCCGGGTCACTGTTGCGCCGGATGGAAGCTATTCATCCACGATTACCTTGCCCCATCGCACGAACGGGTCTCGAGTTATCAACATGGAAGGCGCGTTTCGGGTTGAAGATGGATTCCTGATCGATACCGTGACAAACGATAGCCAGACCAATGCGTCAATGACCTTTCGTAGTCGGATCCTCCGCGCAAACGACCACGAGTTGATCCTCGAGGATGAGAAGATCCCTGGGGTTGTTTATGCGACAAACACGATTGTTTTTCGGAAACAGACAAGATGATACCTGACCAGAGAGCTTTGGCGAACGGCCTTTCCGCCGGTCGATCGCGGAAATTCGTGCGATCCGTCGCTGGCTGCCGGTTGAGCGGTTTAATTACAACGGTTGCCCAGCCAGCGGAGCCATTCGCCGATTTAGCGCGGTTAGGTTAGCCACTATCAATATGCGGACCGAATCGAAAACCTTTTACGTCGTTGAGTCAGTAGCGATGGGAGTTTGTATCGGTTACACGCTGGTTTGCTGGGCCGCTGATCTAGCCCGTTTCGATCAGATGCATCCTGGAATGGTGTTTTATCTTTTATTTCCTGCTGGTCTTATCAGCACCGGACTCGGATTTGCATTCTCCTTGATTGCCCACCGACGCAGGCATGTGATGTCACGCGTTACGATGGCGGCCTGCTTATTATGGGGAGTTTGGGAGCTATTACCTGGATTATGACGCTCTAACAATGCGCTTCGCAAATTTTTCCTCTTTGCGCCGATTAACCCCCAAACGTCGAAAGGTCGCGATACTTGTATCGAAACCGCAGGAACTCGAATTCGTTGGTCGCGGAATAGCTGCCGGCATTTCCGACACGGCCGGACGCAAGGCTCGGCTTGCCGCCATTCCACACGACCGGCCACGCGGCGTTGATCGTCCCGTCCGGATTCACGTCCGTTTGCCCGCGTTCCCATCCCGCGCCGGGAATTCTCTGCGAACCGTTCCCGGGCAGATCGAAAACGACGCGTGACAACAAAAATATTTTTCCCTGTTCAATCGCAAGTTGATTTGGATTGGCCGAGGCTGTTTTGATCCGATTCGCTATCACCTGTTTCGCGAGTTTCGGATCGGCGCTTTGAAACCGTTTCGCGGCGTTCACCAGTTTTTTCCAGGCCGCGTCGCTATAACTCGTCGAAATTGTCCACGGTTCGATTTTGGAAATTGCATGATTCAATCGCGCTTTAACAATGAGCGGGTAAACGGCGCGGGCAATCTTGATTCCGAAAAACACCGCGATCAACGCGATCAATCCGATCAGAATGGGTTTGCGATAACGCATCATGTCAGGCTCCGGTTTAAAAAATCCGGCGATTCCGCTTGTGAAAATCCATGGCGCAATAAAGGCCGGTTCGCGCGCGAAGTCAATTCCCGCGAACATTCGGTCGCGGAGAAAATGCCGATTGGAAAAATAAATTTTCCTTTGCGTTGTATCAAACCGGGAGCGAATGCGTTTTGGCGTGCGGCGGCTGCACCATGATCATGCGCGAAACGGACGGCGGATTCGCGTCCACGTGAAAGCTGAAAACGCGATTTCGAATCGCGTGATCCGCCACGGTAAATCGCTCGATCTGGCGCTGGCGGTCCAGCCAGGATTCGACGACGTAAGTTTCCACGAAACGGGCCGGATCGAACGGATCGTGAAACAGCGACCAGCGCACCGCGCCGTCGCGCCGTCGAACACGGCCCAGTTCGTAAGCCGCCCGGACGAATTCTTCGGCACGCGCGGGATCAATTAAAAACGTCACGGTAATCAGCACCGGGCCGTCTTCGGGATTGGGTTCGATCACGACCTGCGGCGCGGCGCGGCTGAGCGCGCTGGCAAGCCGTCCCGGCGAATGATCCAGTCCGGCAAACGACATCAGCGCAAATCTTCGCGCGATCGGCAGTCCGAGAATTAGTCCCGCTGCGGCGGCGCTGAGCGAAATTGCCGTGCTGCTGTGTTCCGCCACGCCGCCCCAGAACGCGCTGCCAATCGCCATGCCGCCTTGAAAAATCATTTGATACATTCCGAGCGATCTCGCCTGAACCCAAGCCGGAACGGAAAGTTGCACCGCGATGTTCAATGACGAGGTCGTGCTCGTCCACGCGATTCCGCCAAAGAAAAGCGCGATCACAAGCGGCAGCCATTGATGCACCCACCCCATCACCAACAGCACGGCCGCGAACACCAGGCTGGCGTTTGTCACGATGGCATCGGCGGACATGTGTCGCCGGAGATGCGGTAAAGACAGAGCGCCGACAACCGCGCCCGCGCCGATGCAGCCGGTGAGAATGCCGTAGCCCATCGCGCCGCGATGCAGATTTTCCCGCGCCACAACCGCGAGCAACGCCCACATGCCGCTCACGCAAAAAGTTTGCAAAAATGCGCGAACCAGAATTGAGCGCATCGCCGGCGCGAACCGCGTGTAACGCAAACAGGCGCGAATGGAACCGACGAGCCGCTCCGCCGGAAGCGCGCTGGTGAAAAGCGGTTTTCGTTTCCAGCGATAAATCACGATGATCACGGCAACGAACGAAAGCGCGTTGATCAGAAATACAATTCCCGCTCCGAAAAATACCGACGCGAAAGCCGCGACCATGAGTCCGCCCGCGGCCGGACCGACAGCACGGGCGATATTAAATGCCGCGCTGTTGAGCGAAATGGCTTCGGGCAATTCGTTTCTCGGCACAAGTTCGGGAACAATGGCCTGCCACGTCGGGCCATTCATCGCCGAACCCGCGCTCAACAAAAACGTTAAAAGCAGGAGCGAGCCGACTCCAATCCAACTTGTGAATGTCAGAAAACTCAAAACCGCCGCCGCCGCGAGCATCCACGCCGCCCAAAAAATGAGAAGCCGCCGGCGATCCAGAATGTCCGCCGTCGCGCCCGCCGGGAGTCCGAGGAGAAGGACCGGCAGGCTCGCCGCCGTTTGCATAAGCGCGATGAGCAATGGCGACGTG
>DASSNZ010000375.1:0-3730 GCA_035701135.1 Verrucomicrobiia bacterium | reverse complement strand
CGGGAACATCCACCGCTTCCAATTTCACGGGCAAAACCTCGTCGCCGCGATTCAGGCTGAACAATTTTTGCACGTAATAATTCGGCGTTCCATAAACGTGCAGATTGTTCGCCCAGATCAAATCCGGCGTCCATTGCCACGCGTCCACATGTGCGAAAAGCGGCGCGTAGGAAGCCATGCGGACGACATCCGCGTTTCGTTCGAGGCCGGTCATGTAGGCCGCTTCGGCCAGCGCGCATTCGAGATTGTTTTTGTTGTCCGGACTCGCAATCGCTACGCTTTGCGCCGCGTATTCGCCCATGAAAACTTTCGGTCCGTTCCGGTCGTAATCATCATAGCGATGCGTATTGGCGAGGAACCACAACGGATTGGCGTAACAATGCTGGTCCACGATGTCCGCATGCATCTGCTTCAACTTCGGCCAAAGAAATTCAAAGCGATCATCCGCCGGCGACGGCCCGGCATCGGACACGAGTTGAATGTCGGGATATTTGGCCTTGATTGCTTTTGCAAAAATCGGATAGCGCTCCAGATATTGCGGTCCCCATTGCTCGTTTCCGACGCCGAGCATTTTCATGTGAAACGGTTCGGGATGCCCCATGGCCGCGCGTTTCGCGCCCCATTCACTTGTCGCCGGTCCGTTGGCAAATTCGATCAAGTCCAGCGCGTCCTGAATGTATGGATCCAGTTCGTTTAGCGGGACAAGCTGGCCGGTGTTGAACTGGCACGCCATCCCGCAATTCAAAATGGGCAGCGGCTCCGCGCCGATGTCTTCGCACAATTGAAAATATTCAAAAAATCCCAAACCGAAGGACTGAAAATAATCCGGCGTGGGACGATGTTTGAATTCATAATTCCAGCGGTTGATCAGCAACGTGCGATCGGCAACAGGTCCGATGGTTTTTTTCCACTGATAACGGCGGTCCAGTTGGCTGCCTTCCACAATGCAGCCGCCGGGAAAACGCAGAAATCCTGGTTTCATGTCCGCAAGCAACTGGACCATGTCCGCGCGCAAACCACCGGGACGATTCTTCCAGGTTTTTTTCGGAAACAGCGAAACCATGTCCACGTCCGCCGCGCCGCCGGAGACGATTACGTTCAGGTGCGCCTTCAGTTCCGTTGCTTTTGGTGTGAGGCTCGCGGTGCGTTCCGTCCAATCGCCGGAAATTTTTTTCAAAGTCGTCGAAGCGAGAACCTCGCCATCCGACGAAACCAGTTCCACTTCGAGCGAAGGCGAGCCGGACGCCGCGCGAGTTTCGACGGAAAAAAGATATTCATTGCCGCCGTTCACGCCCATTCCGCGAAAGCCTTCGTTGAAAACGCCGAAACGCCCGTCCGCGGACGGCTCGATGCGAAGATAATGAGGATTCGCGGTATCAAACGGATTGGCGTCGCGGATTTTCGCGAGGCCCGTGGCGGAATTGGAATCCGCCACATGCCAGCCCATCATCGCGTCGGGAAATTCAAAGGACCGATTTTTCACCAGCTCGGCATAAAGTCCGCCATCCGCGCCGAAGTTGATGTCCTCGAAAAAAATTCCCCACATCGCAGGATTTATTTTCGCGCCGGGCCGATCGGTCTGAACGGTCAGCGTGGCGGCGCTCACCGCAAAGGTTTCGGCGACGGCGATTACCGCCGCGACGCAATAAAACAGCCATGCGTGTCTTCGTTTCATAGCAATCAAGTGGAACGCGCCTGGCTGGTCCAAAAACAATTCCGAGGTTCGGCAACCGCGCTGTTCATTGTGGTAATGCGCTTTTTCTAATCGAAATCCGACAGGGAAGCCAATGTTCTTTTAAAAAAATAAACTGAAAAATCGCGCCGCAGATTTCACTAATCCGCTGCTGAAAATTGAAGAAAAATTTTGGGTCGAATCTAACATACAAAAAACCGCCGCGATTCATCTGAATCGCGCGGCTTTTCCATTTGCCCGGTCAGGCGCGAAAAGAAAACTTCGCGCGCCAACAGCTTATTTCCTCGGCATCGCAACTTTGCCGGTGCGAGTCAAATCCACCACGCCAAACGAATTCATCAAAGTCAAAAACTTGCCGACTTTGCTTTCATCGCCGGTGATTTCAATCGTCAAATTCTTTGGCTGCACGTCCACGATTTTCGCGCGGAAAATATCCGTGATCTGCATCACTTCGGCGCGCGTTTTGGAATCCACCGACACTTTCACCAGCACGAGTTCGCGATCCACGTATTCGTCGCTGTGAAAATCATGAACCTTCAGCACGTCCGGCAATTTGTTGAGCTGCTTGACAATCTGCTCCAGCGTCGCTTCGTCGCCATGCGTCACGATGGTCATGCGCGACGCGCTGGAATCGTGCGTCGGCGCGACGTTCAGCGTGTCAATATTATAGCCGCGTCCGCTGAACAATCCCGCCACGCGCGTGAGCACGCCGAACTTGTTCTCAACCAGAATCGAAATGGTGTGTCGCATATAAATCCGTCGAAACAGAGCGCAAACCTAACAACGCGCCATCGCAGGGTCAAATTGCAAATTCAAACCGCCGCCTCGCGGCGCGCCCACGCATCCGCTTCGAGAATCTGATCCAAAGTCGGACGCGCGACAACGGAATGCCGATCCATCACGCGACGCACCGTTTCAGTGATTTGGGGAAAATTAATCCGACGGTTCACAAATGTCTCAACGGCAATTTCGTTGGCGGCGTTCAAAACCGCGGGCAGGGTTCCGCCCGTTTCTCCCGCTCTGCGCGCCAGTTCAATCGCGGGAAAACGTTCCGTGTCCGGCTCCTCAAACGTGAGCGTGCCGAGTTTCGCGAGATTTGTCTGAACGCGTTCGCTTTTCGCGCGGTTCGGATACGTCAGCGCGTATTGAATCGGCAGGCACATGTCGGGCGTGGAAAGTTGCGCGAGCATCGAGCCGTCCACAAATTCCACAAGCGAATGGACGATGCTTTGCGGATGCACAACGACGCCGACGCGCGCCATTCCGATGTCGAACAGCCAGCGCGCTTCGATCATTTCCAATCCCTTGTTGAACAACGTCGCGGAATCGAGCGTCACTTTCCGGCCCATCACCCACGACGGATGTTTGAGCGCGCTTTCGACGGTGATTTCCGAAAACTTTTCTTTCGGCCATTGCGTTTTGTCGCGAAACGGTCCGCCGGATGCCGTGAGCCAAAGTTTGCGGACGGACGATGACGGTTTGTCGTCCAGGCACTGGAAAATGGCCGAATGTTCGCTGTCCACGGCCAGAACGCGCACGCCGTGTTTTCGCGCTTCGCTCATGACAATTTCGCCGGCCATGACAAGAATTTCCTTGGATGCGACGGCAATGTCTTTTCCGGCGCGAATCGCGGCGAGCGCGGGTTTCAATCCGGCGGTTCCGACAATGGCAATCAAAACGATGTCCGCGCCCGGCAAAGTCGCAAGCTTGAGCAAACCTTCCGCGCCGGAAAAAACCTGTGTGGAAACGCCAAGCGCATTTTGGATTTCCTTGGCTTTTGCGGGATCGGAAATGGAAACCGCCTCGGGTTTATGTTTGCGGATTTGTTCGATCAGCAATTCGGAATTATTTCCCGCGCCGAGCGCGAACAGGCGGATCTGGTCCGGCAAATCTTCGGCGACTTTTACAGTGCTCGTGCCGATGGAACCGGTTGAACCAAGAAGAACAACGTTTTTCATTTAGCAGATATTCACAGATGAAACACAGATTAGAAAACCATGCGATTGTATTCCACTTTTTCCCTTCCAGAATTGATTA
>DASSNZ010000374.1:0-3657 GCA_035701135.1 Verrucomicrobiia bacterium | reverse complement strand
AGCGTTTTACCGGGTTCGCGCCGGACGCCCGTAATCGAACCCAAAATAAAAAATCTATGAACAAAACACGCTTCACCGTTTTGGCCGGAATGATTCTGGCCGCAACTGCTTCACGATTGATTCCGCATCCGCCCGATTTTTCACCGATTGCGGCAATGGCATTGTTTGGCGGCGCAAGTTTTTCGAGCAAACGCGCCGCGTTTCTCGTTCCGTTGACCGCGATGTTTTTAAGCGACCTCGCGCTTGGTTTTTACGCAATCACGCCGGTTGTTTATGGCAGCTTCGCGCTCATCGTCTGCCTCGGTTTGTGGTTGCGCCAACGACAAAGCGTTTGTCGAATCGCCGGCGCAGCCATCGTGAGCGCGCTGTTGTTTTTTGTCCTGGCCAATCTCGGCACTTGGGCTTTGGAAAATTTGTATCCGAAAACATGGACCGGCCTCGCCAGTTGCTACGTCGCGGCGATTCCATATTTCCGCAATACGCTCGCGAGCAATCTGCTTTATTCAACGCTGCTTTTTGGCGGTCTTGCTTTCGCGGAAAATTATTTCCCGCGTTTGCGCGAACATGCGGTTG
This sequence comes from Verrucomicrobiia bacterium, assembly GCA_035701135.1. GTDB lineage: Bacteria > Verrucomicrobiota > Verrucomicrobiia > Limisphaerales > DASXHY01 > DASXHY01. The sequence continues at coordinate 3,084 of DASSNZ010000374.1, read as the reverse complement.
CCGAGGTTTGAACTCATGCAAATTCAATCTTCACGCCAGTCATGAATTCTTCCGATCCCAATGCCGCCGTGCTTTGGACCGGCGGAAAAGATTCCGTACTGGCGTTGCACGAAGCCGCGCGGAACGGATGCCGCGTGCGCTGCCTCGTCACGTTCACGCCGCCCGAACCGGATTTTCTGGCGCACCCCATCGCGTTCATGAAATTGCAGGCGGAAGCTCTATCGCTGCCGCATTTTCTCCGGCCGGTCCGCGAGCCGTTTGCGGAAAGCTACGAAGCCGGTTTGCGCTGGTTGAAAGAGACGAACGGCATTGACACAGTCATCACGGGCGATATTGCCGAGGTGAACGGCAGTCCGAACTGGATCCGCGAACGCAGCCGATCCGTCGGCATGAACGTGATCACTCCGTTGTGGGAGCAAGACCGGCTCGCTTTGCTCCAACAATTGTTGGCCGCGGAATTCAAAGTCGTTTTTTCCTGCGTCAAAACCAAATGGATGAACGCCGGATGGGTTGGCCGCGAACTCAATCACCAAACGATTGCCGAACTCCGCGCGCTCCGCGAACAAAACGGCCTCGATCTTTGCGGCGAACAAGGCGAGTACCATACGCTGGTCACCGATGCGCCGGAATTTAAACACGGCGTGCACCTCGGCGCGTTTCGCGTCCGCGAACGTGAGGAACTGGCTTATCTGGAAATGGAACAGACGAAACCCGGGATCGCACGATGAAAGAAAAAGTCGTCTTTTGCTGGAGCGGCGGAAAAGATTCAGCGCTCGCGTTGAATCGGATTTTGCGCGACGAGCGTTATGAAATTGTTTCGCTGCTCACGACCTGCAACGAGCATTTCCAGCGCGTTTCGATGCATGGCGTGCGGCTGGAATTGCTCGACGCCCAGGCGCGATCCATCGGTTTGCCGCTTGAAAAAATTTTTCTCAGCCAGCGCAGTTCCAACGAAGAATATCAGCAAAAAATGTCGGCGTGCCTGCTCGCGCACAAATCACGCGGCGTTATTGGCTGCGTGTTCGGCGATATTTTTCTCGAAGACCTCAAACGCTGGCGCGAGGAAAATCTGGCGCGCGTCGGAATGCGCGGAATTTTCCCGATCTGGAAAATTGATTCGCGCGAATTGATCTGCGAATTTTTCGCGCTCGGTTTCGGCACGGTCATCTGCTGCGTGAACGACGCGTATCTCGGCGAAAATTCCGTCGGGCGAAACATTGACCAAGAATTCATTCGAACGTTGCCGCCGGAAGTGGATCCGTGCGGCGAGAACGGCGAGTTCCATTCCTTCGCCTTCGCCGGACCGGTTTTCAAACAGGCGGTGAAATTCAAAATCGGCGAAAAAATTTATCGTCCGATTGAAGTGACGCATCCGGCGAATTCCGCCTCAAGCTACGTCTGCTCCAGTACGCTGCGAACAAAAGGATTTTGGTTTTGCGATTTGTTGCCTGCATGAATGTATCGTCTCCATGCGTAAAAATTTGCCAGTTGGATCAGCGTGGCATTTGCCTCGGCTGTTTCCGTTCCCTGGATGAAATCGCGCGTTGGAGCCGAATGACCGAACACGAAAAAGCTCAAGTCACCGCCGCGCTGGACGAGCGCCGGAAATTTTTTTCAACGATCAACCAGGGCAAAACTGAATGAACCATCTCCGCATCATTTCGTTCTTGCCCGCCGCAACAGAAATGGTTTTCGCGCTCGGCTTTGGCGATTGGCTTGTCGGCGTTTCGCACGAATGCGATTTTCCGCCGCAGGCCAAAGAAAAACCAATCGTCGTCAGACCCGCTTTGCCGCTGGACAAATTGAGTCTTCGCGAAATTGACGAAAGCGTTTCCGCGCGGCTGCGCGATGGCGAAAGCCTCTACAAAGTGGATGAAAATCTTTTGCGCTCGCTCGCGCCGGATTTGATTCTCACCCAAAATTTGTGCCAGGTCTGCGCGCCGTCCGGAAATGAAGTTTCGCAAACCCTGAAAACGCTGCCGAAAAAACCGAAAGTTCTCTATCTCTCGCCGCATTCGATTTCCGATATTTTCGAAAACGTTCGCGAAGTCGGAAAAGCAACCGGCTGCCTCGAACCGGCCGAAGCGCTCATCGCGGACAGTTGTGCGCGTCTGGAAAAAATTTCTTCACGCACTCGTGTTCTGAAAAAACGGCCGCGCGTATTTTGCTGCGAATGGCTTGACCCGATCTATTGCAGCGGCCATTGGGTCCCGGAAATGGTCGAACTCGCCGGAGGCATTGATTCGCTTTCGCGCAAGGGCGCCGATTCCATCCGCGTCGAATGGGAGGAAATTGTGAACCATGCGCCGGAAATTTTTATTGTTTCCCCGTGTGGATTTGATTTGCAAAAAGCGCTCGAACAAGCGCCGCAGCTTTTTGGAAAACCGGGCTGGCGCGATCTGCCCGCGGTAAAAAACAATCAGGTTTACGCGGTGGATGCCAATTCCTGTTTCGCCCGACCCGGCCTGCGCGTCGTTGAAGGCGTGGAACTTCTGGCGCATTTATTTCATCCGGAAATTTTTAGCTGGCGCGGAGCGAGCGATGCTTTCCGTCCCGTCGCAAAATGAACTGCAAAACAAAAATCTGTGAGATTTGCGGCAATGAATTTTCCTGCAACGCAAACGGCGTTCAGGGAAAATGCTGGTGCGAGGAATTGCCGCCGCTGCCGCCCGTTCCCGGACGCGATTGCCTTTGCCCGACGTGTTTAAAAAACGCGATTTGGGATTCGGAATTCAGAATTCCGAATTCAAAAAAAGATGCGTTCACTCTCGTTGAACTTCTTGTCGTCATCGCAATTATTTCCATTCTGGCCGCGCTGCTTCTGCCATCGCTCAGTCGAGGCAAAGGATCCGCGCAACGGATTCGTTGCGTCAGCAATCTTCACCAGCTTGGAATCGCGGCGCAGATGTATTGGAACGACAACCACGCGAATTGTTTTACAACGAAAATCATTCCGACCAACGGCGGAGCGCTGCATTGGTGCGGCTGGATTGGCGGCGGAACGGAAGGCGAACGTCCGTTTGATTTTTCGGAGGGCAAATTATTTCCATACGTGAATGCGAGCGACGCCCGGCTTTGTCCGTC
>DASSNZ010000373.1:0-2248 GCA_035701135.1 Verrucomicrobiia bacterium | reverse complement strand
TCCGTCGGGAAACGCGGGCCATGAAATCAAAGCGATGCTGTTGCTCGATGCGATATTGAGTTTGGTTGAAATGAATTGAAAAGCGACCGCGTAAGTTTCGGGGGAGAGACTCGCTTTTTTCCAGACCTGCAAATCATATCGCCCGGCGGCGAGCCGTGGAACGTAAAGATGCTCAACATTGTCCACGGCGCTGACGCTTGAATCCACAAGCGCACCGCTGCCCGTGTCGTATAAAAATAAATTCAAATCGCTGATTCCGCTCGCGCCTTTTTGCCGGTTCCACGCGAGCGTCGCCGTCAGCGCGGAAACGTTCGTCGCGTCGAAATAATAATGATTGATCCCGTCGCTGATCAGCGATGCGGGAAGCGAATTGAAATCCCAGCCGACGAGAGAAGATTCATTGCCGGAGTTTGCTCCGGGCGGATGCGCCGCGCCGGTGGTGACGGATGTGGACTCGATGAACGGATTTTTTTTGCCTTTCAGTTGGTTCCAGGAATTGAAAATGTTCAGCACGCCCGCGCCGTATCGCGCGTCGAGCGGAGTCGTGGCGCCGTTCGTCCAGCCGGCCGGTTTCACCGCGCCGTTGAGCAAAAGCGATTTGATCGTCAGCAGATTTGTTGCGGCGAAAAAATCATTTCCGCCGTCGCCGCGCGTTGCTGCCTGCAACAGAACGGCCGCCGCGCCCGCGCCGTATGGCGTCACATAACTCACCGCACCGTTCGGAGCTTGCGCCGCGTCCGGCGCGACGATGTCCGGTTTGCAACGGCCATCGCTCGTCGGGCCGGGAACGAAAAACGCGCCGAACACGCCGACGCCGATGCCGTTGTAGGATGTGCCGGGCGCGGCGAGCGGGGGCACATTGTGAATTCCGGCAATTCCTGAAACGAAGATTGTGCCGAACTGCGCAGCGAAATCGTCGTAATTCTGATTCGCGCTTTGTTCATCGGCCGGATCGTCAAAAATGAAACTCTGGTTCACGACGCGCGCGGGAATGGCGGAAGGAAAATTCGCGCCAATGATGTTGTTGAAAAAATAATTCGCTTCGTAGTTGTCAATGTGGCTCACGCCGGGCGCGACGCCGTTTGTCACGCCGTAAAAATTTCCGCCAACCAGATCGGCGTGGCCGGATTCCAATCCATTTGTGTTAGGAAATTCGGACGAAATGCCAAGATCGGAAATCCACGTGAACAAACTGACCGGCTGATTCGCTTTGGCGGGATTGATTTCGAATCGCGGCGGAATATTTGCATCGGCCGGCGCTTCGACCTGAGCGGCGCTCACTCCGTTTCCCAGCAGCGTGGAATCGAATTGGCGAAGCAGCGTGACGCCCATCGTGTCGAGATCGCCGGCGCGACAGGGAATCGCGACGCAGAAAAATGTGAGTAGCGGAACGAAAATGGTTTTCTGAGCGCGAGTCATGAAAAAAATGGTTTGGAAAAAAAGCCTTACTGAAAGTTCAAAATCCGGGGAAATGCGAAATCCAAACATTTGAATTTTCAGAGAGTTGAACTTTCGTGGGCGGGATTTTACGGGCTGTTTTGGCATTCGTATTTTTCGTTTTTCGGATTTCAATTTCGAATTCCGATCGCGACGGAAAACTCGCGCGGAATGGAATTTTTGCAAATCAGATTTGCGGCGCGGTTTCAGACGGGAGAAAATTTTTCATGCGAATTTTCTTTGTTTTCAAGAGAAGCGACTGCGCAAATTCCCGCAATGAACCAGATCAACGGCCAGGTTTGAATGGTGTCGTGAATAAAAATTCCCTGGACGAAATACGTGATGAAAATCGCGCGAAACGTCCAGTGCAGAAATGAGCGTGACAGCCGCCGGACGCAGCCCCGGAGAAACGCGAGATAAAGCAGCAGGCCGGGAATTCCAATCGTCACCGCGTATTCGAGGTAAATCGAGTGCGCTTTCGTCACCGGCGCGGCGGTTCCGGCGGGAGCGATTTCGCCGAGCGTATCGAGTCCGGAACCGAGAATCGCGTGGCGCGGCAGTTCGCGCAGCGAGTATTTCCAATACTTGAAACGGTCCGAGCCGGTCGAGCTTGAACCTTCAATCGCTTTGCCGGCCTCGGTCGAAAGCGTGTCGGCGCGTTTCAGAATCTGCCAATGTTTCCACGGCGCGAGAAATGCCGTCACGAAAAACATGAGAACGAGCAGGCGCATTGTGTTTCGGCGATGTTCAGGCCGCGCAATGAAAAGGAAAACAATGAACACTGCGGTTGCAACCCACGCGCCGCGGGTTT
>DASSNZ010000372.1:0-3090 GCA_035701135.1 Verrucomicrobiia bacterium | reverse complement strand
GAACGAGAGCTTCGGCGACAGAGTTCGGATAATTGTTATTAGAGAACGTTGGCATAATGATGTCGGAAGATGCCACTGAAAAAGCCGTGATCGCAGATTGTCAAAATTCTGGGCTCCGAAATACGATCGCAACCCTCGATTTTCCCGTCAGTCGTTTGAACCATTCGCGAACCTCATCGTAAATGCAGAAAATTTTTAGGCAATTGCAAAAGCCCGCGGATGAAACGCCATTGCATAGGGCGCTGATTTCAGCGTTGGAAATTTGTCCTGCCACCGGATTCCGGAGGTTTCGTTATGCCGAAATCCTAGCGGGCGCTGGTGAATTGAACAAGACGCCGGTTGAAGGGTCGAGCAAGATGGAATTGCGTTATGAGCCATTCGACAATTCACAAAATCGAAGTCATTGATTCGCACACAGCCGGCGAGCCGACGCGCGTCGTCCTGAGCGGCGGGCCCGATCTGGGAAAAGGTCCGCTGGCGGAACGGCGCGAACGATTTCAGAAAAATTTCGACCGGTTCCGTTCCGCGATTGTGAACGAGCCGCGCGGATCGGATGTCGTGGTCGGCGCGCTGCTGGTGGAACCGGAAGATTCGTCGTGCGCCGCGGGCGTGATTTATTTCAACAACGTCGGCTATCTCGGAATGTGCGGACACGGAACGATCGGAACCGTCGTCACGCTGGCGCATCTGGAAAAACTCCAACCGGGCGATCATAAAATCGAAACGCCCGTCGGCGTCGTCACGGCGACGCTTCATCCGAGCGGCGAAGTTTCCGTCGCGAATGTTCCAAGCTGGCGCGCGAAAAAAGCATTCACCGCGAACGTGCCGGGAATCGGGCCGGTCACCGGCGACGTCGCGTGGGGCGGCAACTGGTTTTTTCTGGTCGAGAAACACGGGCTGGAAATGTCGCTCGCAAATTCCGAAGCGCTCACGGATTATTGCTGGCGCGTCCGGCAGGCCGTGAACGCGCAGGGATTTCCGGACGTGGATCATGTTGAACTTTACGGCGCGCCGACCGTCGCCGGAGCGAATTCGCGGAATTACGTCCTTTGCCCCGGCAAAGCGTACGACCGCTCGCCCTGCGGAACGGGAACGAGCGCGAAACTTTCCTGTCTCGCGGCCGATGGAAAACTCGCGGAAGACGCGACATGGATTCAGGAAAGCATTATCGGCAGCACGTTCAGCGGAAAATATCGGTGGCTGGACAAAAGCGCGGGAAAAGTTTCGCCGGTCATTACGGGAACCGCTTTTGTAAATTCCGAAGCAACGCTGTTGCTCGACGAACGCGATCCGTTTTGCTGGGGAATCAGATGAGAAAATCCAAATCCGGAATGCGAAAGAAATTCCGAGCCTGAAATGCAAGCCGGCTTCGAAATGCCTTTGGACCTCGATACCCGATCCTTTTTCGGAGATCGGATTTCGGATTCAGGACCAACGGGAAAGATTTGATACGATGAGCCAAAGCGTTCTCATTATCGGCGGCGGAGTCATCGGTTTGTCCACGGCGTATTACTGCGCGAAACGTGGATTTTCTGTCACCGTCGTTGATCGCAATTCAGCTGCGCGCGACGGCTGCTCGTTCGGAAACGCGGGCATGGTCGTGCCGAGCCATTTCATTCCGCTCGCCGCGCCGGGAATGGTGAAACTCGGATTGAAATGGATGTGGAATCCGGCATCGCCATTTTACATCAGGCCGCGCCTCGATCTCGATCTGTTGAGCTGGGGAATCAAGTTCTGGCGCGCTGCAAATCGGGAACACGTTCGCCGCGCAGCGCCGTTGCTGCGCGATTTGAGTTTGGCGAGCCGCGCGTGTTTTGAGGAACTGGCTGCGTTGCCGAACGTGGATTTCGGCCTGGTAAAAAAAGGTTTGCTCATGCTCTGCCAGGAGCAACACACGCTGGATGAGGAAGCAAAAACCGCCCAGCAGGCGCACGCGCTCGGGATTCCGGCGGAAATTCTCGACGCCCGACAAGTGGCCGCGCTCGATCCGGGCGCGCGACTCGACATCGCGGGCGCGGTTTATTTTCCGCTGGATTGCCACCTCACGTCCGCGCGATTTATGGCCGCGTTGCAACAGCAATGCGAACAGCTTGGAGTAAAATTCGTCTGGAACAGCGAAGTGACGAATTGGAATTTCGGTGGGACGTCCTTCAATGTTCACGAAGAAAAAAATCCGCAAAATGAAAGCGCGAACGTCCTTTCCCCTGCCCTCTCCACATCGCGGAGGAGAGGGAATGGCAAAACGCGCATTTCGGCGATCACGACTTCCTCCGGCGAAACGCTCGAAGCCGATGAATTCATTCTTTGCGGCGGCTCGTGGTCGCCGTTGCTCGCGCGGAAACTTGGATTGAAAATTCCGATTCAGGCGGGCAAAGGTTACAGTCTCACGTTGCAAAAACCGCGACAGCTTCCGCAGATTTGCTCCATTCTCTGCGAAGCGCGCGTGGCGGTGACGCCAATGGGCGAAACATTGCGCGTCGGCGGCACGATGGAAATCTCGGGATTGAATGAAGACATCAACCCGGTTCGCGTGCGAGGCATCGTGGATTCTTTCTGCCGTTATTTCCCGGAATTCCGCCGCGAAGATTTCGACGGCATTCAGCCCTGGCGCGGGTTGCGTCCGTGTTCGCCGGACGGCTTGCCCTACATTGGCCGCACGAAAAAATTTGAAAATCTTTCATTCGCGACCGGCCACGCGATGATGGGCTTGAGCCTCGGCCCGGCGACGGGCAAGCTGATGTCGGAAATTCTCTCCGGCGAAAAATCGGCGATTGATCTCACGATGCTGTCGCCGGATCGGTTTGGGTGAATTAACAGAATTTCAAAATGAATGGCCGATTCCGAATCTATAACCATCAGCACGCTGCAATGTTGATTTCCAAACCCAAAAATGAAAGCCCAAAACATGAATTGCGCGACATCATTCCCACGATGACCACCGCATTCAAACTCAATTACAGCGTGGACTGCGGACTCGTCTGGATTTCGGGGAGCACACCCGCCCCGGGTGTTCCTGGACGCGCCTCGCGTCCAGCCGTTGCGCGTGAAACTGCGACGCACGTTCGAACCATTCACGCGCTCGATGTTTTC